>JAUWNO010000173.1 GCA_030612605.1 Armatimonadota bacterium | reverse complement strand
TTTGCATCTGCCAGATTGGCAAACAGATATAACTCTCAAAAACCTATCATTCTGGAAGAACCTTTTTTATGTTTAATCGAAGCTCGTCATCCGCTTCTGATCGAATCTTATCAGGACATCGAAAAAGTTATTCCATTTGATCTGGAATTAGGAAAGGATTTCAAACTTCTTTTGATTTCAGGACCAAACACAGGTGGAAAAACCGTTACCTTAAAAACAGTGGGCTTGCTCGTTATGATGGCACTTTCCGGTTTGCCGATTCCAGCAAAACCTGATAGTAAAATAGGAATTTTCAATAATATTTTTGCAGATATCGGAGATAATCAATCCTTGGAAAATGCATTGAGTACTTTCTCATCTCACATCGAAAACATTAAAGAAATGATAAATTCAGGTGATTCGAGTTCACTTGTTCTTATCGATGAAATCGGAGCTTCGACAGATCCTGAACAAGGTTCTGCTCTTGCTCAATCCATCCTAGAAAAATTAGTAAAAAGAGATGTTCTGGGTGTGATCACCACTCATTATACTGCTCTGAAAATTTTTGCAGAACAAAACCTTAGCTGCATAAATGCTGCTATGCAGTTCGATCCCCAAAAGCATATTCCAACCTTTCAATTTAAGCTGGGTCTCCCAGGAAACAGCTTTGCCATTGAAGTTGCATCCAAACTGGGAATGGATAAAGATTTGATAGAAAGAGCAAAAAACCTTACCGGAAATCAAAGTGTAGAACTTACAGAAATCCTGAAAAAAATATCAAAAGAGAAAATCGAATTATCAAGACAAAATTATCAATTCCAATTGAAAACAAGTTTATTAAACAAAAAAATCTCTGAACATCAAAATAAAATCGATGAGCTGGAAAAAGAGAGTAAA
Source organism: Armatimonadota bacterium (assembly GCA_030612605.1). Taxonomy (GTDB): domain Bacteria; phylum Cloacimonadota; class Cloacimonadia; order Cloacimonadales; family TCS61; genus JABMPU01. Next base: position 4,508 of record JAUWNO010000173.1, on the reverse strand, counting down.
GAATTGAAAAAGAAATCTCTTCAAGATGCGAGAGAATTCTTAACTTCTATTCAAAAAGAGTTGAACTTTGAAATTGAAAACATCAAAAAAGCAGAAAAAAAAAGCAGGAAAAATCTTTTAGAAAACTCATTGAAAAAAGTGACGAAATTAAATAGAAATTTTGGTGTTGAAGAAAGCAATTTAACATTCGTAAAAGGAACTCCTCTTAAAGAGCCGTTAATCGGTCAGACAGTGTGGATAAAAGATTTTGAAGCGATTGGTGAAATCGTGGGAATTTCCGAAGATATGATAAAAGTAGATGTGAGTGGTATTTTTTATACAACTCAACCAGGAAATCTTTTTCTGGCAAAAACAGCATCAAAAAACAAAAAATCAAAAAGAATAAGCATTCCTCAAAAACAGATTAAAATGGAATTAAAAATTTTAGGATTCACTTTTGATGAAGCTCGACCTGTAATTGAATCTTTCATTGATGACGCCATTGTTGGAGGTCTAGGAAAAATCAGAATTGTGCATGGGAAAGGAACCGGTGCATTACGCAGCAAAGTAAGACAATTTCTGCGTCGAAACAAAAGAGTTGATGATTTTTATTCACCTCCTCCGGAAGCAGGTGGAGATGGAGTTACTGTGGTTTCAATCAAAAATTAAAAATTAAAAATTTAAAATGGAATGTCAGTGGCAAAAAAGGGAACACGGATGACACGGATATTACGGATTTGCACGGATAAAATAGACAGGATAAACAGGATTGACAGGAAAAAATAAAATTATTGTAAATATTCAGTATATCCAGTTAATCCTGTCAAATAAATAAAAACTAAATAATAATTTGTGTAATTCGTGTTAATTCGTGGATAAAGAGAAAATGGAAAATGGAAAATTTCAATAAGTTCAAATGTTAAACAACTTAAGTCAAGTCTGCTAAAGCAAACTTAACTCAAGTTTTCAAAAAAATTGGAAATAATAAATTTTAATTCGTGTGAATTCGTGTAATTCGTGGATAAAGAAAAATGGAACAGACTCAAATCGATAGAATATTAGAAAGCAACAATATTGTTGATGTGATCAGCAGTTACTTCCCTCTAAAAAAATCCGGAAGTAATTATAAAGCTCGCTGCCCATTTCATGATGAAAAAACTCCATCTTTTGTGGTAAGTGAGAAGAAACAGATTTTCAAATGTTTTGGTTGTGGAGTTGCTGGAAATGCTATTACTTTTGTGCGTGATTACGAGAAAATCTCATTTATGGAAGCAGTGAAGAAACTTGCAGCCAGAGTTGGAATCACCATTGCAGAGACGAAAACCTTTAAAAAAGATGAAAGCAAAAGAGATTTAATTTACAAAATTTATGCATTAACCTCGAAATTTTTCCATGATAATTTGCAAAAATATGGAACTTCAGCAAAAGAATATTTACTGAAAAGAGGTTTCTCTTCAAATTTAATTGAAAAGTTCGAAATCGGATATTCTCTGGATAGTTATGCAGGATTGAAGAACTTTCTGATCAAAAATAATATCAACAATAAGATACTGGAAAAAACCGGTTTATTCTCGAAAAGAGACAATGAAATTTATGATATTTTCCGTAATCGTCTGATGTTTCCGATTCATTCGATAACTGGCAAAGTTGTAGCATTTGGAGGAAGAGTTCTTCAGGATGACCAACCTGGCGGGAAATACATAAATTCACCAACCACAGACATTTATACAAAAGGAAATGAACTTTACGGTCTCTTTCTGACGAGATATGAAATTTCCAAAAAAGATTTTGTTCTTATTTCAGAGGGTTACACTGATTTTCTGCGGCTTTATGAGAATGGTTTCTTGAATTCGGTTGCTTCTCTCGGCACCTCATTAACGGATGCTCAAATCAGTCTTGTAAGCAGATATACCCAGAATTTTTATCTGGTTTATGATGGAGATGCAGCAGGTAGAAAAGCTGCAACCAGAGCAGCATCAAATGTAATCCAAAAAGGATTTAATGCCAGAATCATAACTCTACCTGAAACAGAAGACCCGGGCAGCTTTCTGATAAATTATGATAAAGAGGAATTTCAAACAAGAATCGATGAAGCAAAAATAATTTCGACCTTCCTGCTTGACGATGAATCAATGAATCTAAATAAAAGAGAAAAAATCAATCTGCTTGTGGAAGTTCTCAATGAAATGGAAGATCCGATTTCACGGGAATTATTCGTTAAAGAAATTGCAGATGTCTTTACTATCTCCGAACAATCCATTTATTCAAAAATCAGGACTCGCAGTTTTCAAATACAAAGTACCGTGCAAAATATCAGTATTCCCAAATATGAAGAAGAGAGAGATTTATTAAAAATCATCCTGAATGAGAAAAGTTATTATAAAAAAGTTGCCAAAGAGATAGAATCGGATTATTTTTTATCTAAAATCTATAGAAATATTTATGAAAAAATATCTGAACATATTGAGAATATCAACCAGATATCGGCATTACTTGAAATTACAGAAGACGAAATTGAGAAAAATACGATTGCTGAAATATTGATGGAAGATATTCCCAATATTTCTTATGAGGAAATAATCAAAGCCATAAAACTCAGGAAATATCGAAAAGACCTGCAAGCAATAAATGAGCAGATCGTGAATAACTCTCAGAACAAAGAGCTTTTTTTGAAAAAAGCAGAACTCAAAAAGAAAATTATTGGTTTGGGAAAACAAGTAGTTAGAAAAACCCTTTATTAAGGAGAATAGATGAAAAGTTATAATGAGTGTATTTCAAAACTGGTGGAGCTGGGAAAGAAAAACAATGATCTACTGACTTTCAGACAAATCAATGACATCTTGCCAACCAGCCCGATTTATCTCGATAAAATCGATGAAATAATCTCACGATTGGTAGAAGCTGGTATCGAGCTTATCGATGAAACACATAAAAAAGTTACAAAAAAGAAAGTATCTGTTAAGAAAAAAGCACCGAAAAAATTCAAAAATAAAAGGTATTATGATGATCCGGTCAGGATGTATCTCGGTGAAATGGGAAGAGTTCCACTCTTAGATAGAGAAGGGGAAGTGAGAATCGCCAAAAAAATCGAAAGCGGTCAAAAGTATATTAATAAATATGTTTTTATGTCCGGCAGCACGCTCCGGGAAATGGAAAATTTTTATTATCGTTATAATGAAAAGCGAGTAAAAATCGATCATATTTTTAAGATTGAATACGGTTCCTGGATGGATAAATCTCAGGAAGCAAGATTGATAAATGAGCTTTCCCAGATTATTAATGAAACATGTACTCAATTTGAAGAAATCGGTGAAATCTTAGATAATAGCGATTTTGATGAAAACGGTCATCTTTTAGACCAGAAATTCATAGATAAAAAAAGAAAAAAAATCATCGCTGTTTTTGACCGCACTGCTTATAATGACAAGCTTCTAAAAAGAATGGTCTATCGTATCAGAAGCCTGGTTGATAGAATTAAAGATAGTCAGAAAACGATTAAACAGCTTTCTAAAATCCGAAAATTTTCTATTGATGAGATCTGTACTTATGGAAGAAAAGCAAATAAATCTCCTGAGGATTTTGAACAGGTTTTTAAAGATACGAAAATCGAGCCGAATGTGTTCATCGAAACACTGAGAAAAATCAAGAATGCTCGTCGAAAAATCCGTCGTGTAGAACTGGAAACCAAGATGACAGCTGGAGAGATGGTTGATCTGCTGAAAGAAGTTGAACGCGGTGAAAAAATGAAAGAGCGTTCAAAAAATGAAATGATCGAAGCAAATGTGCGTTTAGTTGTCAGCATTGCCAAGCGTTATAATAATCGCGGATTGGATTTTCTGGATCTTATTCAGGAAGGCAATACAGGTTTAATGCGAGCAGTAGAAAAATACGATTACAGGAAAGGTTATAAATTCAGTACTTATGCCACCTGGTGGATTCGTCAGGCAATTACCAGGGCAATCGCAGACCAGGCAAGAACAATCAGGATTCCGGTTCATATGATCGAATCGATAAATAAAGTGAAAAGAGCAAGCAGAAAACTTCTGCAAGTTCTTGGCAGAGAACCATATCCGGAAGAAATTGCCACCAAACTCGATATCCCTGTAGAAAAAATTAAAAGCATTCTATCCATAACAAAAGAACCTGTTTCTTTGGATAAACCTATTGGTCATGAAGACGAAGACAGTCTTTTGGGTGACTTTATCGAGGATAAAGGCACAATCTCTCCAGAACGAATGGCGGAAAGAACCTTATTGAAAAAACAGATAGATGAAATTCTAAAAACTTTAACCTCCAGAGAAGAAAGAGTAATCAGGCTGCGTTTTGGTATTGATGACGGCTATCACAGAACTCTGGAAGAAGTGGGAAATATCTTCAATGTTACGCGGGAAAGAATCCGACAGATAGAAGATAAGGCTTTGAAAAAACTCAGGCACCCAACCAGAAGCAATATCCTGATGAAATTCATTGATAATTTCAATGTTAAATGATTTTTTTAGCTCACGGATGTGCACGGATAAAATGGATTT
>JAUWNO010000376.1 GCA_030612605.1 Armatimonadota bacterium | reverse complement strand
CCAGGAATAGAATTGAGATAAATAGTTTCTTGTAAAGCATTCCAATCTTCTTCTGAAATTAATACTGCATTATTCTTCTTGCTGGTAATAAGAATTGGTATGTGATTAGCTGCTGTTTCTTCAATAAAATTGTAGATATTTGTCTTTATTTGATTCGCTGTTACAATTTTTTCCATATTACAACTCCCCCATTTCCAAAAGGTTTAAATACGATATTTTGTCAATAGTAATCTAACATATATTAGACTGCTTGAAATCCCATATCCTATTTAGTTAAGCAGGATATTAACAAATTTGATATATTAGTTTTATTACCTTTTTTTTGTAGATTATCATTCGCTCCTCATGTGTAATCATAAACAGTTTTATTTAATTTTCCTGTCAAATATTTTTTCTTGTTCCCATGCTGGAGCATTGGACCGAGTTAAATATTTATCTAATGAAAGCTTATATTATTGATTTCACTTAAAAATATTGGAAATAATATTTCTAAAGTAAAGCCAGATAAATCAGCACTTGATTCAAAATCAAAACCTTCTTCTTGTAAATCATAATAAAGAACATATCTACAAATCTCATAAAACTTCTCTTCATAATTTAATGAATCCCATCCATTGTTATGCTTATTAATAATTTCTTTTGTGTTTTTAAAAATTTCCTCAGCATCTTCTTGGGGATCAAAAAAATTCAATTTTATTCTCTTTGACATTGTTCTTCTTGAGTATATTAATTTAATAAGACTTTGATCATAATCTTTACATTTTTTTCTGATATCTTCAAATGTATCATTCATTGCTATTAAAAAGCCTAGTATGTTTATTAGTAATCTGTTTGATATCTTATATTTAGAACCATGAAATAATGCCCAATCTTCTTGCTTTTCATCCCATTTTTTTTTAATTTCCTTTTCTCTTTTTCTAAAAATTTGTTTAGGTAGCTTAGTATACTTTTCCTTTGCTTTTATTAAGTCTAACATTATACTAACCTATTCTTAATTTTTTTTTTGCTTGCACCCACATTCACACGGGCTGTGGAAATCGTTCAGCGAACGATACAGGACAGCCGCAACAAAACATACCCAGCTCAGGTGCAAAAATGTAAGATTGGAGCTTTTGCTCCAAATCTTGCATTTTCGCCTGTTGAAGCGAAATGATGGACAGCGCAGGTTGAAATTGTTAACATCCGCACCTGAGCTGAGCCCGATGGAGCTGACGTCTGCATCAGCTTCATCATTCAAACTCACCTGCTGGTAGCCGGCGCCGTAAGGCGGCGGGTAACAGTCAGGTGCAACGCCTTGTTGAACTGCTTATATGGTTCAAGCAATCAGTTATATTTTGGCTACGCAAAATATGAACTGCTTATATGGTTAGATGCAAATAATGAATTATTTTGTAATAAGTTAAGTTATTTTAGCGATTTATTTCACAGCATACGCTTTATCATGTGGTCCAACAGTCAAAAATACCACTGTTTCATCAGGCAAATCTTCACAGAAGCAGTATTCGCATTTGGGAATTTTACGACATTCCTCGCAAATAACAAAGATAATACGGAAATTTCGATCGACCCTCATGCTTCTACAACCAACCAAATTCAATTTTCCAGAAATATCCCCTAACCGTTCTGTGTTATAATATGGATCGAAAAGCACACGTACTGCGCTGCGCTTGATTTGTTTTTTAAGAGAAGCATAGCGCTTCAAATTTTTCATAAATTGCTTTTCATAAATACCTTTGTAATTACTCATTCCAAACCTTTTCGTCAGAATACAATTCAATTTTCCCTTCTGATTTTCGTTTGGCAATTTCCTGCATATCTTGATAAAGTGGCATCTCTGGTTCCAAATAGAAAATATTACCTCTTTCTTCAATCACTCTTTCAAGTTCTTCACGAAATACTCGTCTGATAAGAGGTTCAAATTTGTTAATCATTTTATCAATATTTATCGCTAAATTTTCTTTGGGGATTACATTCATTTTTACTCCCTAAAATATTCTTTAATTCATTGATTATAAACTTGTTAGCAACGACGCGCATCTAACATATATTAGACTGCTTAAAATTTCATATACTGCGGATTTAAGCAGTATATCGCAAAATTGAGATAGTAACATTTCATTTTTCTTATTTTTGATATTAACTTTTTCATGCCTTCCAAAGGCGAAAGTCAAAATTATTCTTCATTTGTCAAACATTTTTTTCTTGCTTAATTAATCAATTAATATCATTTGTAATTTTGAGCAGTACACCAAGCTTTGTTTTCAGGGCAAGTCTAAAAAGACTGAGGAGATTCCAATGAGCAAAATAAAATTTGTGATCAAAAGAAGCGGCGCAAAGGTGCCCTTTAAACCTGAAAGGATAATGAACGCTATTTACAGAGCTGCTGTATCTTTGGGCGGACGTGACAAAAAAACTGCTGAAAATTTGGCAAAGGAAGTCATAGAATTTTTAGAAAGATCCGCTCCGGAAAATCATATCCCAAATATTGAAGAAATTCAAGATATCGTGGAAAATGTCCTAATAAAAAACGGTCATTCGCAAGTTGCAAAAGCTTATATTCTTTATAGAAATGAGAGGAATCAAAAACGGAGAGAGAGATTTAAACGCTCATCTCATCCATCCGAAAACATTCCCTGGCCAAAGATCTGGCGGATTCTGGATTGGGCTGTATCAAAGAATGTTCACACCATCGAAGCTCTGAATAGAAGAATAAAAAAAGAAGAATTCCCGGCAATTGTAAATGAATCGGAGTCGTTTTATGCAGCTAATATTAATACT
>JAUWNO010000439.1 GCA_030612605.1 Armatimonadota bacterium | reverse complement strand
ATGGAAAAAACAGAAGATATTCAGGAAAAGCAATTAGAGACATCTGAGGATAAAGAAGAAATTCAGGTTGAAACAAACGAAGTTGAAGCACAACCGGTTTCGGAAATAGATTCGGATTTTGATAAATTGTTAGAAGAATCTCTAGTAAATATCAAAGAGCTCGCGGTTGGCGATAAAGTTGAAGGTGAAATAATTAATATTACTGATTCATATATTTTTGTTTCTCTGGGTGGGAAACGCGATGCTTATGCAGAGAAGCAGGATTACTTTGATAAAACCGGTAAACTTCGCTATGAGATTGGAGATATCTTAAAGGGTTTTGTAGTAAAATATTCCGATACTGAAACTCTGATTTCCAAGAGCTTGATTTCTGCAAATATTGAGGTTCTTCATGATGCATTCGAGGAAAAAATTCCTGTGAATGGTAAAGTTAAATCTTTAACAAAAGGTGGCTATCTTATTGATATTTCAGGAGTAATGGCTTTTTGCCCTATCTCACATATCGACATTAAATTGGTGATTGACCCAAAAAAGTTTGTCGGTGAATCAATTGATTTTCAGATTATAAAATTTGAGGAAAAAGGAAGAAATATTGTTGTTTCTCGAAGAGTTATCTTAGACAAAGAAAGAAAGAAATTAAAGAAAGAAACTCTAAAAAAACTGGAAGTTGGGATAAATGTTCGTGGAAAGGTTACACGGCTCACTAATTTTGGTGCTTTTGTCGATTTAGGTGGGATTGAAGCACTTTTACATATTTCTCAATTTTCCTGGGTAAGGATAGATTCTCCTTCTGAAGTTATGAATATTGGTGATGAGATTGAAGCGAAAATTATAAAAATTCAGGGTGATAAAATTTCTCTTTCATTAAAAGCATTGCAGGAAAACCCTTTAGATGCTGCACTCAAGGAATTGAAAGAAGGCGATATTGTGAATTGCCGCATTCTTCGCAACTTACCATTCGGTTCTTTCGTGGAAATAAAACCCGGTGTGGAAGGACTCATTCCGATCTCGGAATTAGCTCGTGGAAGACGTATCAACAATCCTTCAGAAGTAGTTACAGAAGGTGAATTTGTAGAAGCTCAAATTCTGAAAATAAATCCTGATAAAAGGAAAATATCGCTTTCATTAAAAGCACTTCAACCTGATCCTTGGGACAATATTCAGGATATAATTTCTGAAAATGATGTGTTTATAGGAGTCATTGAAAACGTAGCTTCCTTTGGTACTTTCATCAAAATCAGAGAAGGGGTTACCGGGCTTGTGCCAAGTTCAAAATTGAAGATCGTCGGCAAAAAATTTGATAAAACAAATATTGGTGAGGAATTTAAAGTTCGGGTTGTAAAGATAGATAAAGATGCTCGCCTTATTTCTCTGGAACCTACCTATATGCCTTAATCTGCTGTATAATAAAAAGACGACTGGCACAAATATAAAAAGCAAAAAACCAAGAAAATACTTATAGATGAAGATAGCCCATTTGCAAATTTGTAAATCGGTTGAACTAAATAGTAGAAATTAGAAACCGGACAGGAAAAAGCTTGTTCGGTTTTTTTTATTTTATCTCAAATTTCCTGCCCAGAGACAGGTCTATAAATTTATTTTTCAACTTTTCGCGAAAGTCGTGTTCCCCTTCTTTTCTTAAGAGAAGGGGTTAGGTTTACCACGTGAAATCTCTTTTTTTATTTCACTGTGGGGATGAGTTAAAAAAAGTGGAATCATAAAAAAAATCAAATTTAATGATACATTTATTTGCGATTCAGAAATAATAATTCATCAATTTTACTGATGTCTGAATCTCCAAATAAAAATCCAAATAACAAATTACAAATTCATTTTTATCGGTGAAAATCCGTTCCATCTGTTTACCCCGTGAAATCCTGCAAAGCAGGAACAGCGAAGCTGTATTTAACGGGGTGTCATCCGTGTTCTATTTTTCTTCGTCGACTTTTTCTTTCAATTCTTCCAAGCCATCTTTGATAGAATAGGCAATTGCTCGTGTTGTCATTGTTGCTCCGGTGATGCTTTTCAACTCTCCACCATCTTTATCGACCAATAAACCTTGTTCGCTTAGATTATCAAACCTTTGGAGAAATTCTGGTTTTTCGCAATTGGCACCTAATCCGGGTGTTTCTTTTTGTTCTATGATGGATATCTTATTTATTTTAAAATCAGGTAAAACACCAACCATGGTTTTCACATCGCTGCTATATCCATATTGAGAAGCCACAAAAGTATAACCAACAACATCTCCCGCATCATTTTTTCCTTGAAATAC
>JAUWNO010000435.1 GCA_030612605.1 Armatimonadota bacterium | reverse complement strand
TGGAGAAATAATGTTCACTTGGACTGATTATTGTGTTTCTAATTTAATTTATGATCCTGATTATAATGCAATTGCGGGACGACTTTATGATTTTAGTGCTCTATCAAATGATAATTACACAGTTCCTTCTACTCATTTATTTTGTATGTCTAATTATCCAAATCCATTCAATCCTACTACAACTATCAAATTTTCAATCCCTGAAGACAATAAAATTGAGCTCATGGTATTCAACATCAAAGGCCAGAAAGTTAAACAGCTTATCAGTGATCATATTTCGGCAGGTCAGCATTCTATAATCTGGAATGGAGATGATGATTCCAACAAACCTGTAAGTTCTGGTTTATATTTATACAAATTAAATATTGATGGGAAAACGAAAGTAGTTAAAAAATGTCTATTATTGAAATGAGAAACCAGCTGCTAACAAGCGTACCTGCGGAGTATCGCAGCATATGCAAAATATTATCAGCAACTTAAAGAATTGGAGGAGAATGTGAAATATATTTTATTAATTATTATCTCAATATTTACAGTGTATCTATTTGGACAAATAGAATTCGATTTAGATTTCAGTTTTGATGAAATTGAACCAAATGATCTATTAATAGATTTATGGCTTGATGATTTGAATAATAATGGTATAAGTGAAATTATTGTAACATATAGAAACTTTCAAAATAATTCTTGGAAATTAGTGCAGTATGACCAAAATGGAGATGTATTATCTGTAAAAAATCAATATCTACAAGAAGGCTATAATTTCCACAAAGGAATGGTTTTTAATTTGGATGGATCAACATATATGGCGGTTACATACGAATACCAATTATTAACATCTCCATATGAATGGATTAATTACTTACATTTCAAAATATATGATTGGGATACATTTGCTTTAGTAGATTCTATTTCATATGAGATAGGAGATTATTATGAAGGTGGTGGTAACTCTTTCTTTACTAGATTTATAAAACCTATTGAAATTCAAAATGAGCAATACATCTATTTGGGATTGAAAAGATATGAATTCACTGACGATGGTATGGATGGTTTTTATATATATAATACTGAATTGAAAAAATATAATTTCGACAATAACACACTAACCATGATAGAAGAAATTGACTTGGGTGGAAACAGTTTAATAACATTTGATAATTTCAATAATTTAATTACTATTGATTTCAGTAAACATGATTGGTACTATGGTGGAGGTGTTTATAGTGGTAATAATGTGAGTTATAATTTAAATAAGTTATCATTTAACTACCCTGCTAATATTACTGAAGTATTTCAAATTTCCGGTAGTATGTCTTCGTCTTCTATTGGTTCAACGGTGTATACAAATTATCCTTCAAATATTTGCTTTCTAAATAATAATGATTACAATTACAATAATTATGGATTATTATTTTGCTATAAAAAAAAGGACTCCGATTATGGGAATAGAGTAAATTTCAGAAATTTTACACCCGACATTTCTGATACACTTTGGACTAATTATGAAACAAATATCGGGTTTGATAATATTTCTGCATCAACTTGTGTAAATGTAAATAACGAAGATCATTATGTGATGTATTTTCGTGAAAATTATTTAGAAGTCCGAAATAGAATTAATGGGAATATTACCTATAATCAAACCTCTTCTATTAATCCTTTTTCAGTTCAAAGAAAATTAAATGGAGAACTGATATTCTTAACTGAAAGAGAAGATGAAACAGGTTGTGACGTTTATGTTCTTAATGAAGAAATTCAGGTCTCAGTAGATAACAACCAATTATCATATCTAAATTATAAATTACAAAATTTTCCCAATCCATTCAATCCTACTACAACTATCAAATTTTCAATTCCAGAAAAAAGTAAAATTGAACTAACAGTTTATAACATCAAGGGACAGAAAATCAAAACTTTAGCTCACAATGAATTTACAAAAGGTTATCATTCAATAATCTGGAATGGAGATGATGAATCAGGAGAACCAGTCAGTTCTGGTATTTATCTGTATAAATTGAACGTAAACAGCAAAACCGAAGCTGTGAAGAAATGTTTGTTGTTGAAATGATGAAGAAGTTCTTGGAGGAAAAGATGAAAAAGTTATTAATGATCATCTCAATTATATTCTTTGTGAATATCTTAAGTGCAGATGTTTGTTGGGGAAATGGTGTTCCACTTTATGAAGGTAATTTTATTTACAGGGAAAAATCTACAGTAACTCCAATGGAAAATATTTATATAACTTGGGCAGAATTAGATAACGGCTACCGAAAATTAAAACTTCAAAAAACAAGTTCTGCTGGTGAACCAATCTGGACAGA
>JAUWNO010000348.1 GCA_030612605.1 Armatimonadota bacterium | reverse complement strand
CAGAGATGCAGGACGAATTACCTGGGAAGATGAATTTATGGGCAGTAGAGATAATTTTGGTCCGGTTGTTGTGCCTGAAGATAGTTATTTCGTGATGGGAGATAATCGCGATGTGAGCGGTGACAGCCGCTATTGGGGTTTTCTAGACCGAAGATATATTACTGGTTCACCGATTCTGATTTGTTTCTCTTTGGGTAAACCTCCAATTAACAATATTAAAACATACTATTATAATCGAAACCGGAGAGTAAAATCTGAGTTTCGCTGGAATCGAATTTGTAAATTGATAAAATAAAAACACAAGACTGACACAGGACGCACACAGACAAAAAAAGGAACACGGATGACACGGATTTTGCAGATTTGCACGGATAAAATTGACAGGATAAACAGGAAAAAACAATGAAAAATGAATATCCAATATCCAACAAGGAATGATGAAGGATGAAGGAAAAAGTCGTTGTTTAGTCAGCCTGCCGTGTCGTAGTGTAACGAAGACAGGTGAAAGTCAGTGGCAAAAAAAGTATCTTGATAAATTATATTTATATTCACATTCCGTTTTGCTTGAGAAAATGTAATTATTGTTCGTTCTATTCAGAAAAATTTACTTCTGATCTTAAAAACAGATTTGTCTCTTTCCTGATAAAAGAAATAAATCAAGTAAAACAACGTTTCAAGATAAAACCGTTAACCATCTATTTTGGTGGTGGAACTCCTTCATTGTTGGATGTGAGTGATATTCAAAAAATAATATCTCAGTTTGATTTATCGCAAGTACAAGAAATTACTTTAGAATCTAATCCCAAAAATATCACATCAGTGTTTGTTCAAAAACTTTCTGAAACACCGATAAATCGTATTAGTTTGGGTGCTCAATCTTTTATCGATTCCGAATTGAATTTATTAGGACGTCTTCATAATTCGGAACAAATTAGCAGAGCATTTGAGCTTATAAGAAATCAAGGATTTAATAATATTTCTTTAGACCTTATTTACGGACTTCCAAATCAAAAAATGCTGGATGTTCAATTTTCATTGGAAAGGATCATAGAACTTAATCCGGAACATGTTTCGCTTTATTGTTTAAATTTGGAAGAAAATGTTCTGCTTTATTCGAAGAAACATCTGATTCCGGAAGATGAAGTTATTGCAGGTTTTTATGATTTAATAAGAAGGGAATTAATATCTTCCGGTTATGAACAATATGAAATATCAAATTTCGCTAAAAAAGGATTTGAATCAAAACACAATCTTTGTTATTGGAGCGATAAGCTTTATCTGGGTTTTGGTCCATCCGCAGCAGGATATTTTGTAAATACCAGGTATACTAATCCTGCGGATTTGGAAGAGTATTTTGGAGCAATAAAGACTTCCCAAATTATTGGAAATTTGGTAAGTTTGACCAACGAGGAGCATGAGAAAGAATTCATATTTTTGTCTTTACGAAAAACTAAAGGAATAAATTTAAAAGAGTTTGAAAACAAATTCCAAAAGGATTTTTTAGAGAAATATCGTAAAACTATTGATAAATATTTGGATAATAATTTTCTTGAAATTGAAGGTGAATTTATAAAATTAACTCCAAAAGCGTATTTTATCTCAAACGAGATATTTTCGGAGTTTATGTAAAACATCGGAATGTCTGAAGGTCTTCCGATTGTTTTTGGAGTTGAATTTAATTGGAACGAATCTCAACATTCCGAAGAGCTGTTGGAACTTCAACATTCTGAAGGTCTTCCAACTTCAACATTCCGAAGATCTTCGCACATTCGGAAGTTGAAATGAGGATAATATGATTTATGAAGAAGGTTGTTATTATCATCTCTACAACAGAGGTTGTAATAAAGAATTGATTTTTCAAAAAGAAACCGATTACCAAAAGTTAATACAAATTATTAAGGAATTAAAAATTAATGAATATTTAGATATATATGCGTTTTCTTTAATGCCGAATCACTATCATTTTTTTGTTAAACAGATTTCCTCTAAACCTGTTACTAATTGGATAAAATATGTATTTAACAGATATGTAAAAAAATATAATATAAAATATGATCGAAAGGGAACTCTGTTCGAAAGCAAAGTAAAAGTTAAATTTATTGATAAACTTGATTATTTAGGAAGCATTACTCATTATATCCACAATAATCCAACTTCAGATTTTTTAAAGAAATATTCTTCTCTAAACTATCTTGAAAAAGATACTTTTGTAAATCTGGACTTCTATAATGAGTTTTTTGGTGGAATCGCCCATTATTTAAAGCAATTTGTAGAATACAAGAAATCAGTAGATAATAAAAAGATTGAAGATTATCTATTTGGTAAATAACGTAAGTTGAGAAACATCGGAATGTCTGAAGGTCTTCCGATTGTTTTGGGAGAATTGGATGGTGACGAATTTCAACATTCCGAAGAGCTGACGCACATTCGGAAGTTTTAGAGAAAAGGAGAAAAATGAAATACTTGCTCATAATATTAATATTATTTATAAATTTTTCAGCATCTGCAGAGATTCTAATCCCTATGGATCTCACCCAGACCAATCACCTCAAAGCTTATGGAATTGCATTTACTGCACTTCAAGAGCAAATTGTTGTGAAATGGCTTTTAAATTATCGTGGAGGCTCTTATCTCATCCACGATTCTTATGAAATTGAAAATCTCTGTAATATCAGGGGAGTTTCTTTTGAGCAGATTTTTTCCGCAAATGTGGCTTCCATTTTCGCAGAAATTGATGCTGCGAATATGGATGTTGTTGTTTTAGAGAAAGAGCCGAAAATCGCAATTTATACACCTCCCAATAAACAGCCGTGGGATGATGCTGTAACTCTGGCTTTAACTTATGCAGAAATTGATTATGAGACTGTTTGGGATGAGGAGGTTTTAGCCGGTTTACTCGATGAATATGATTGGCTGCATTTGCATCATGAGGATTTTACAGGTCAGTATGGAAAGTTTTATGCCAGTTTCAGAAATACTGCTTGGTACCAGGAAGATGTACGTAATAATGAGGAACTTGCTGCCAAATTTGGCTTCAATAAAGTCTGGGAATTGAAACATGCAGTTGCAGAAAAGA
>JAUWNO010000199.1 GCA_030612605.1 Armatimonadota bacterium | reverse complement strand
TGCTTTGTAATCCAGAGGATTGGCAAGTGCAATAATGGAACATCCGAGAGAAAGAGGAAGCCAGAAATTAGTGGTTAATCCGAAAACGTGGAATAATGGCAATGTGCCTGCAAAAATATCTTTTTCATTAACATCGATAACATTGGGAACATTAATCAGATTATGAGCGATATTTTTATGAGTAAGTTGAACTGCTTTCGGGTCTTTTTCGCTACCGCTGGTAAAAAGAATTACACTTGTTTCATCATCATCTCCATGATTAACAGAAGATTGCAACATTTTTGTAGGCAGTTTGGACTTAAACAAAGCTCCTAATTTATCCAGAATAGTTATGGAAGGCATGACCTCTTCCAGATAAACCATTCCATCCACATGAGCACAATTAATTTTGTCACACAACTTCTTACTTGTAATAATGGTTTTGAAGCTGCATTTTTCCTGGGCGTAAATCGAATTTTCCCGCGCTCCGGTGGAATAGTTGATCATTACAGGTATTTTCCCTGACATCAAAGCACCGATTACAGAAAGCATACAACCAGCAGAAGTTGGCACCATTATCCCGATATACCTACCTTTGTGCTTCCGAAATTTCTTTGCTAAAATCAATGAGGCAATCAGCATTCTCGCATATGGGATATCTTTTCCTGTAGCTTGATCATAAACGGCAATTTTTGAAGAATATTTCTTTGCTGTACCCACAAACATTTCTTGCAATTGCATAAATCCTCCTTTGTTTTTTGACAGGATTAACAAGATATACTGGATATTTACTATATTAAATTTTATCCTGTAATGCCTGTTTATCTTGTCTAATATTTTTTTATTGTATCCACCTCATCCCTAAGTCTTTAGTCCACCCTCTCACCCTCTCGTTCCCAAGTTCAACTTGGGAACGAGAGGGATAATTCAATTTAAGAACGAATATAAATACTCTAATCCAATTTCTTTTTTTGAATTTCCCTGCAAATTGTCTCAACAGCACGAAAATTTACCTTACCAGTTCCCATAATCGGGATATCTTCAATTACAAAAAACTCTTTAGGAATAGCTATTGCAGGTAATTCTTCCGCCATCTGTTTCAATATCTTTCTTTTATTTATTTCTCCGGTTGTGACAGCAGCAACTACATCCGCACCTTTTATAGGATTTGGTACATCTACCACGCAGCAAATCACTTCTTCGGGCAGATATTTATCCAGAACCTGTTCCACCTTTACCAGCGAAACCATCTCACCACCTACTTTCACGAATCTTTTTAATCTTCCTTTATGCCACAAAAAACCATCTTCATCAATTAAACCCATATCACCGGTATCATACCAGCCTTTCCTCATATGAAGGGATGTTTCCTCCAGATCTCCCAGATATCCCTCAGTCACCATGTCGCCCTTAACAAAAATCTTACCTACTGTGTTTGCTGGCAATTCATCATCGGTTTCCAGATTCAGGATCTTTACCTGCACTCCGGGAATTGGTTTACCTACGCTACCAACTTTGTGGAACTTTGGAGTATTAATAGAAATTGCCGGACTGGTTTCAGTGGTTCCATAAGCATCGTAGATTTTAAGATTGTGTTTTTCCAAAAACCCTTCATAAATATGAGGAGATAAAGTATCTGCACCGGATAAAGCAAATTGCATCGATTCAAAATCTCCGAGTTTAGATTTTTTTAGATATCCATGATAAAATGAAGGTGTTCCAGCCATTAAAGTGATTTTGTATTTTTTCACTAATCCACAGATAACTTTAAATTCAAGTGGATTGGGATAGGCTACGATTGAACAACCCAGAGTTATTGGCAGCCAGTAATTTGCTGTAACTCCAAAAACATGAAAAAGCGGCAGATTCCCCAGAAAAATATCTTCTGAACTTAAATCTACAACATTTGGGATATTTTTTACATTATGGAAAATATTTTTATGAGAAAGCTGCACTGCTTTCGGTTCTTTTTCGCTTCCGCTTGTAAAAAGTATAACTGCAGTCTCTTCCTCAGAACCTTGATGTACAGATTTCAAAATGCTTTTGAAAGGAAATTTTGAACGAAATAAAGCCGGAAGTTTATCTAATAATGATAAAGATTTGGCAATATCCTCTAAAAAAATCATTCCATCGATTGGTTCGATTTTCAATTTTTGCAATAATTTCTGACTTGTAATTATTGTATTGAAGCTGCATTTTTCCTGTGCATAAATCGCATTCTCGATTGCACCGATGGCATAATTGATCATCACTGGGATTTTCCCAGCCATTAAAATCCCCAGATTAGCAAGCATGCAACCCGCAGAAGTAGGAACCATCATTCCTACATATTTGCTTTTGATTTTCTTGAATTTCTTAGCAAATATCAAAGATACAATAAGCATCTTTTCATATGTTACTTCTTTATTTGTGGCAATATCATAAACCGAGATTTTCTTGCTAAATTCTTTGGCGGTTTCGATAAATTTTTGATGTAACTGCATAAATTCCCCCTTCCTTTTTTTGACGCTGATTTTCGCTGATTCTTTATGATTTAATATGATTTTATTTAAATTACCACAAAGACACGAAGAAATAATATATTATTTTTATCCGTGAAAATCCGTTCTATCTGTGTCATCCGTGTTCCTGTTTTTGCTATTGACTCTCACTGGTTTTCTTCTTTTTCATATACTGCTTAGAAAAAAAAGTTTTGCTTAATATTATGTCAATATTTATTTCATAATGGTAAAGAAATTTGGTATGTTATTCTTTTCAAAAGGCTTTTGCAAAACAGAAACTAATGACTTTCCTTCAAAGCCTGACATGGTCTAAAAAACTTCGAAGCGTTTTCTTACGAAGAAATTCCGGTATCTTTCGTATAAATTTCGGCAAGTTAAAATATAATCTATAATGTTTTTTTATAACAGGTTTCTTCCTGCTTCTCTTCTTGCTTTTCCTGTGGGCATTTTTAGACAAAGCATTCTATCAGTAAAAAACAAACCAGCCCGAGATTGTTCCCGGGCTGATAAAAATTTACTTCAACAGCAAACATTTTCTCACAGATTTATCATTTCCATTCACCTTTAGTTTATAGAAATAGATTCCTGAACCAACTTCTTTCTCAGACGAATCTTTTCCATTCCAGATTAATTTATGAAATCCTTTTTCATAAACATCTTTTGTTAGTGTTTTTACTTTTTGACCCTTGATATTATAAATGATTAGATCAACTTTACTTTCTTCTGGAATAGAGAAAGAGATTGTAGTTGTCGGATTAAACGGATTAGGATAGTTACGATGCAAAGTAACACAAGTAGGAATTATTTTACTTAAAGGTTCTTCTTTCGGTTCTATTTCAGGTTCACCAAAAAGATCATTCAATAATTGAATTCTATTCTCTTCAAATTCTTCCCATGAATTAGGTTTAAATTGGGCGAATCTACCTGTATAATCACTTCTACCGCCATTTGCTTCCATCAATAGATATGTATAACCCAAGTCAATAACAGCGAGAACAGAATCAATTTGTGACGGTGGATTGGAGATAACATCTTCAAACCAGTCAATAGCTGTTATAAACTCAGTTGTTTTGATATTACAAAGATTGGAAAGGAAAGAAGAAACTTTTATCATTTCTTCATCAAAAGTCATATTTGGTTCATTATCATAGTAATCCTTCAATGATAGAAAATCCTGATCCGTTTTTTCAGCTATTGATATAAGTTGTTTCGCTGCCATCTTACTGTAGTTACTAGCAGGATATAGTGTGATCACATCTTTGTAGGTTTGTTCTGCTGCATCATAATTTTCATTTACTTCAAATTCTTTGCCGGAAAGATATAATAATTCAGCATCGCTATCTTCGCCCCCTCGGGGTATTCCAGGATTCCAGACAGGTTCATATTGATAAGATTCGAAAGGGTATAAGTTCTCTTCGGTTGGGATTCGAGAATTACCTCCAACTGCACCATTGCCCCAGAAATTATTGGTTACATCAATTACACGCTGAAGAATTCCGGAACAATGAACAAATTCAGATTCATAATTTGAATCATATATTTTGTTGAAAATTACTTCATCAGGTTTGCTGGTGGTATTGAACCAGATTTCAGCTTCGTTACCATAATTATTGAAAATTATCTGACAGGGATAGTCATTTTGGCCAATTAATGACCAGTTTGAGTAATTCAATGCCACAATACCGTGTTCATCATTGTCTCGAATAACATTATGATCGATGATTTCAACTTCAGTATTATTCAAGTATATCCCGGCTCCATTATTTACAATGTAATTATTTTCGATAGTTCCGTTAGTATTTGTATAGAGATTTATGGCAGTTCCTTCGTTGTTAGTTATCGTGTTATTGTAAATATTGAAACTTGGATAGGAAGAGATAAAAACAGCATAAGTATTTGAATTCTGGATTGTGCAGTTTTCAATATTTACATAAACTAAAATACCGGGTCCTACTGTGCGTTTTTCAGCGAAAATGGAAGTCTGATCAAAATCAATGTTATCAAGGATAAGTCTTTCGTTTAGATGTCTCAAACGAGATTCGGTGAAATTACCTCCATAAATTTCTACTCTTGTATCTGTTGTTTGAAGCTCACAATTGTAGAATTCCAGGTTGTTGCAGTAAACCGGAGAGCTACCCATAATTCTTACGATTCCGCTCTCTTCACCATCCGGGGTGCTGAACTTTACATTGTCTCCAATTACAATATTTGCACCTTCTTCGATAATGAGTTCGGCTCCTTCAAGTAAATAAATTCTTGAACTATCTGCCAATGTAAGAGTTGCATTATTAGTAACAGTGACTTCCTCTCCAAAAATATAATTACCTTCATTAAGAGTAATAGATGATGAAATTATACCAGAAATCCCAAGTGCTCTTACAGCATTAAGTTTACCATAACCGACTTAATTATCCCATGTTCCATATTCTTTATCTTCAATAAAATCAAAATTAGATAATTTTTCTGCGGTTAAACAAATCACTCTTTCGATATCGATATTTGTAAAATCCGGATAGATAGAAGCTATTAA
>JAUWNO010000021.1 GCA_030612605.1 Armatimonadota bacterium | reverse complement strand
AACGGTTGAAACTCCGGAAGCCAACATAACCATTGAAAAGGTCTATTGAAAGAGTTCCTCTGTGTGTAAACCTTTTTCAAGGCTACATTCTATCTTTCAAGAAGAATTTAACTGCATTTTCGTATGAAATTTGAGCAATTTGTTTGGGAGATAATCCCCTGATTTCAGCCATTTTTTCTATAATATAACGAAGATTAAGTGGAGAATTCCTTTTTCCTCTTTGGGGAACCGGACTCAGAAAAGGAGAATCTGTTTCCACGAAAAATTTATCTAAGGGCACCATTCTGACAACATTTTCCTGTTTGTTATTTTTGTAGGTTATTGTTCCCGTGAAAGATATAAACCAACCTTTTTGAATGATCTTTTCTGCAAAAATTTCATCACCGGAGAAACAGTGAAACACCACTTTTTGCGGATTATTTCTCTCCAAAATTTGCAGACACTCTTCGTGGGCATCCCGGTCGTGAATAATTATCGGTAAATTCAGTTCATTTGCCAATATAATTTGTTCTTCAAATACTTTTCTCTGAACATCTTGAGGAGATAAATTCCGATAAAAATCCAATCCGATCTCACCGATCGCAACCACTTTCCGATGTTGTGATAATTGTAAAATCACGTTTTTATCAAACTTTTTCGCATCGTGCGGGTGATAACCAACAGATACAAAAATCCTTTCATATTTCTCCGCCAGATCAATACTTGCCTTCGATGTCTCTTCATCGATCCCAACATTGATAATATACTCGATTCCGGAGCTGAAGAACTGCTTTAAAATATCTTTTCTATCATTATTAAAATTGGAAAAATCCAGATGAGCGTGAGTTTCAAATATTTTCATAATAAACTTATTTTGGCCCTTCTAATTACTAGTGGATCAATATACTAAACATAAAAAACCTGGATATCCCCCGAACAGTCGCAAGCTCCCTGCGGGGCAGGCACGGCATATCCAAGTATTTTTGTCGCTATCGCTCCTTTTTTTCTCCAGCTAAACACGCGAAAATCACGAAAGAATAAACTTTCAAATTTTAGTCTTTTTTTTTCGCGTTTTTTAGCGTATTTCGTGGGTATTGTATTTTTCTTAAACCAGGATTCAAAAACATCATAATCAGATCAATCTTATAATCCTCATCCAAAAGAAAATTAATTTCCGCCAGATCATATTTTCCTGTTTCAGGTTCTCCGGCAACCAGGTAGCTTTTAAATTCTATGAAGTTATTAACCTTTTTCACTTCCAGGATACTGAAATAAAGAGTCCTGTCCGACCAATATTTGCTGAGCATCAGAAGCAGGTTTTCATAAGAATAGATATCATAAATTTTCTTTTGCTCTTCCTTCACAACCAAAGTTGTAGAAACTTCATCTGTAGCTAATAAAAAATTCAATAGTCTGCTGCCAACTGCCCGATGTTGATAAATCAAATGAGGAAGAAAAGGGGAAATCTTTTCAATTTCAAAATCACTCAATTTTGAGAGATCAATGCATTCATCGTTTTTCATTTTGAAAATCTTGTTCTCAAGTTCATATTCCAAAGAAGGTAAAAAAACGATTCCATCGTCATTTGCAGAAACTTCTATAAATAAATCACTAAAAATATCTGTCTGAAAAGGATTCGTGATTAAATCATATTTTTTGTCTTTAACCTCAATTTTATGATTTGGAAATTCGCTTTTGAAGAACCCTAAAACATCTTTGATTTTATTATTCAAAATTTCACGAGATTGTTTAAATTTGTAATATTTTTCGATAAATTGCGATAGATTAAGTTTGAGTAAATCTTTCTTTTCTTCCTCAATTTCTTGGTTTGATGGTAAAACCGGTTTTTTGGGAAACAGTTTTTGGGGAAGTTTTTTGACAAGTTTCGATGGTTCTTCCGTAAATTCCTTTTTCATTAATCTTTGTGTTACTTCAAAATCCGCAGGAAAAGAAATAATTATCTCATTCTCTTTTTCATCGAAAATTTTGAATGTGATATAATTATCAGCAAAAATATGTTCTACAGATAAAATAGTGATCCTGTGTTCTTTCCAAATATCCCTTAACAATCCTAAAGCCTTCTCTCCAGCCACATTCATAAACACCAGCTTAATGTCAGTTGTTTCCAGGAAATGCTGGGAAAACGTGCTGTCAGAGCAATTGAAGCGATAAATAAAGGATTCAAAATTTTTCCAGCATTTTACAAATTCCTTATCTTCGATTTTCCGAAATCTACTCAGATTTTCCCTCTGGTTATAAATCTTCCAGTTCTGCCAATCATATTCTACGCCAATATCATTATTAATTGAATCCTTAAAAGTTTTTGAGATGTTATCTTTTTGAAATAATGCTTTAATATGGGAAGGGAACTCTTCTTTTTTCATCCAGGATTTATACAAATCATACTGGTATTTATCGATAAAATCTTCAACTGATGGATCAAATGCAAAAACCGCTCCTGAAAATATCAGTAAAAAAATAATCCAGAATTTAACTTTGATTTTATTTGACATATCTTGCCTTAAATGCTTTTTAGGACGAGTAAATTTTGAAATAGAATCCGGTCAATAAAATTTGGAATTAGTTTCAAATTTGATTCTCCGGAATGTTTTCAGAGATTTATCCATTTTTTTCAGGAGATGCATTATGATGAAAGCAGAGAAAGATTTAAAGAAGATTAAAGAATTTTTTGAATTGAACAAAACAGATTTTAATCTGAGAAAATACCATAAACCCATACTTGTTTATGATGTTGTGGATGATAAAGTTCGATATTCTCTATGGGAAATGGAAATACTCGATAGGTTCGGACTGAAGAACGTTGATGGCTGGGATAAAACCGAAAATATTATTTTTTGTCCGGATTGGATGCAGGGAAATGATGAAGATGATTTTGATTTAGAGGATGATGATTAATTTAAGAACTATTTGAATGAAGGAAAAATGTCGTGTTTTAATGTGGCTTAAATAAGGATTATTGAAATGTTTCACTCACTCCGCTCTAGTTTTAAACCTGACGATGTTATTGACATTCATGTGCACATTGCCGGGCCCAAAGGAGAAAATGAAGAACTGTATTATATATCAGATTTGTTTACAAAATCTCTTTCTTTTGAGGGCATTAAATTAGTTACCAAGATCACTTCATCTCAAATATCCGGTCCGCGATATGTAAGTGTTCTACTAAATCAATTGAAGCAATCCAAATATGTGGACAAAATTGTCTTGCTGGCTCTCGATCAGGCTTATTCGGAAGAAGGGCAGGTTCTTCCTAAAGCAACGCACCTTTATGTTTCCAACGAATACCTTGCCTACCTTTCGCAAATGTACCCAATGTTTTTATTCGGCTGTTCGGTTCATCCTTACCGGGAAAATGCCGCCGATGTTCTGTGGGAGTGTGCGGCGCACGGTGCTGTTTTGTGCAAATGGCTTCCATCGTCTCAATCCATTGATCCCACACATCCGTTGTCACAGAAATTCTATCGAGCCTTAGCTGAATTAAAAATGCCGTTGCTCATCCATGTAGGACCTGAGGATACGATTCCCGGCGGTTTAAATGAAAAGGATGAACTCTTGTTCAATGCAGCTTCGGGAAAATATGGCAAAAATCCGGGTGATGCAATAACTATAGCACTTGATAGCGGTGCCACGGTAATTGTTGCTCACAGCGCAATACCGCTGGGCAAACTTCTCGGCAAGCACAATGATTATTGGGAAAATGTGTTTGCAAAATTGATGGGACAAGTTGAAAATGGAAATCCAATGTCTTCACTTTATGCTGATATATCGGCTTTTTGTCTGCCCGGACGTTTCAAGTATGTGAAACAGATTATTCCCATGGCACAGGAAATGCCGGAACGTTTCCTTTACGGCAGTGATTATCCCATTCCGATTGTTTCATTTAGAAGTAAAAGTATCGATGAAATACTCGATGCGTTTGGCTGGCTGGACGAGCTTTACCGACAAATGATTTCGATAAAAATTATCAACTTCTTGAACCTCATTTTCCAAGAAAAACATTCACGGCAGCAACTAAAGTATTAAGACATCCGCAAATGCCGCTCATTTCACTTGATCGATATCGAAAAAACTTGGGTGTGAAAAAGAAAAAAAGTTTTAGTTTTTAAGAAGAAATAAGTAAAATCTATTAGATTTAACTTTTAATAAGTCATTACATCTTTGCCTGTGAATAAATATGTACAAAACAAAAGTTTGAAACCTGTGATAATCATTACAATTAATCAATCTTTTTCATTTGTTATTTTTTAAGGTTCCAATCCGCATAAGAAATAAAAAGAATACTTTTTATTTATCTATTAACACTTTCCGGTCTCTTTTCGTAAAAAAGATAATAGCATTAAGTACTGTGGTAAGCAGAACCAGGTAGATAATAGAATTCAACAGAACCACTGCTTTATTGGAAATGTATGCAGCCAGAGGAGAAAAGAGAATAAAGAAGACAGGCGTTATCCCGGGTCTGTGTATCAGGAAGGCAATTATCACTGCCGGAATTAGACATATCAAAAATTCAATAGGAATAAAATAGAGAAATATACCAACAATCGGTCCAGCTCCTTTTCCTCCCTGAAAATTATAGTAAACAGGGAAACAATGACCGACAATTCCAAAGGAAGCCGCAACAATCGTGTGAACAACATCCAAACCCCAAGCTTGAGCAACCAGAATTATCAGCAGGGTCTTACAAGCATCCAGTAATCCCACGATAATCCCGAACACAGGACCTACACTCAGAAAAACATTGAATGCTCCCGCATTCTTTACATTCAGGTTTCTAATGTCTTTGCCGGTATGCTTTTTAGCAAAGATATAACTGAATGAAATCGAACCGATAAAATAAGCGGCAATTGCTAAAATCATGGTTTTGTATATTTCCACTACATCTCCTTTTTTCTTATTTCGACTCGAAAGCAAAGCGTCGAGTCGAGTAGATTTATTTATAGATTCTTCGTCGAATGCCTTTGTAAGATTTTCTCAGAAAGACATCCATTATTAAGAATTATCTCTCGTTCCCAAAGCCCTCTTTAGGAACGATTTTTTCTCGAATCGTCATAATCTTTTACAACTCGAAAAATTTGCAACTTATTTTAAAGAAAATGAAGCTATCCAGGCACCTGGACCAGTGTGAACTGCTTCGCAAAATCGAGGATGACCAATTATCAATTTCTCGAATTTAAGTTCACTTTTTATTTGGATTTCCAAGTCTTTAAGCTCGGGAGAATCGTTGTCTTCCAAATGCAGAATAACTATCTGTTTAACGGTTTCTATTTTATATTTTTGCATTTTCTGTTTGATGTTTTCGATGATCACCCTGTTTGCAGCTTGTTTTGTTCTTCCTTTTCCGATAGGTAACATGCCCAGATCAGCTTCATCACCTAAAAGTCCTACCACCGGAATTATTTTAAGAATTGATCCGAGCAGGGATTTAGCTTTGCCAATTCTTCCCCCTCTTTGCAGAAAACCCAGATCCGGCAGACAGAGACAGGTAAATGTATTTGTCGTAATTTCAGTAATTTTTGCGTTTATCTCTGCGATATCATCGCTTGTTTTCAAAAGTTCGATTAGTCTGAGCAGAATAGAGCCCACACCGGAAATAACCTGTTTTGAATCAATATTGATGATCGGGATTATATCTGTATATTCTTTTCTTACCTGTTCGCACATTTGAAAAGTAGCCGCAGACATATTACTTCCCATCATTACATGGAAAATAACATCATAATTATCTTTGGCAGCTTCAACGATCTTTATCAAATCACCTTTCACAAGTGCCTGGGTGTGAGCACTAACCTTCTCTTTTTTAAACCTTTCTATCAGATATCGAGCGGTATGCTCTTCATTTTCCCGGTATTCTTCATCATTAATTATGACAGGAAATTTCATATAAGCAATATCTTTGTAGCCGATTTGTTCGTTAGTAATACCGAGATTATCTCCTGTAATAACCAGTATTTTTTTCTTCATAATATTTTCTCCTTATTCAAATGTGATATAATAATTGTATCTATCCTGTCCTCCAAAGTATGATTCGAAGGTAATATTTTCAAATTTGCCTTGCAATTTGGAAACGATTTTATCTGTATTGTTTTCCTTTTTACCACAATAAATAGTGATCAGGGTTTCAGTATCTATCAATTTCGAAATTGATTGCTCAATAACAATTTCCTTTCTTCCGGCAGAAAAAAATATCTTGTTTTGATAAATAGAAAAAAAATCTCCTTTTTTTACATTTATGTTTTCTTCGGCAAAATCTCGTGTAGCTCTGGTAATTTTATAAAATCTAATGTCATCCAGATGCTCTCTGATAACTTTTGTATTCTGATATAAATCCTGAAATTCCGAGTAATGATACATTATATTGATCAGTTGAATTATGTTTTTTGATTCTATTAATTCAATATTACTTTTAGATAACGTAATGGCAGATTTCAGGGCGGGAATTATGTCAGCATAATCCGCAGCGATAATTATATTTTTTGCCCTGGTTTTCAATATAGCATTCTGAATCTGGTTTACCGATGGTTTCACCTTCTGATATGTAAAAATATCCACGGTTCCCAATCTTTTCAGAATATTGGCAAATCCAATTCCATTCACAAAGAAAAGAAGTGCATTATCTTTATTGTAATATGCTTTATCTTCGGAGATAAGATTATGATGTTGTTTTTTCATATCATCTATTTTTGTAGAAGATATTTTTCCCAGTTCTTCACAGGTTTTTAAAAGCGATTTCGGTTTATTAGTGTGAATATGAATCTTGAAAATATTATTTGAATGAATAATTATCAGGCTGTCTCCCCAACCTGATAATTTATTTTCAAATTCAGTTTTATCCAGATTTTCAGATTCCAAAATGAATTCGGTGCAATATCTGAATTTAATATTCGGATTCCAGGTTTCGGATAATTCATCACTTTTCCGGATAATTGTTTCAGCAAGTTTCTTATTATCTTTTTTTTGAAGCAGATTATTAAATAAGTTGATAATATTTGTTAGATTAATGTTACCGGTATTTTTGAGAGGAATACTCGATATGATTGTTTTAACCAACCGGTTACGTCTTCCGCATTTTCTACGGGAAGCAAAGGAGTGCACATATCTGCTTATCATCAGAATATTGGCGACTGAGAATATGGGTTTGATGATACTTGCATTATGTTCCAATTCAAAAGATATGCCTTTAATAAGAATAAGAAATCCCATTGCCCCGGAATCGACAACACCTGCTTTTTTCAGCATTGGAAGCATTTCCGGTGTATTTTTTAGAGTCTCTTCCAAGCTGGGAATAATTTTTTTTATTAGAATAAAAGTATTATTTGAAGATTCGGAGCAGAGTTTTTCAAATTGTTCAGAAAGAACCCGCATCATTGTAAGCATCGTACCCTCGGTAGGATTGGTAGTTTCCTGATAAGCTATTTCACACCCTTTTTTCAAAGCTGCTGATAATTCATCATTTGATATCGAGCCTTCCGTCAATTTGACTGATTCAAATATTCCCTTGCAGAAAAGAGCTAAAATACTACCTGAACATCCCCTACTGTTTAGTAAAGCTCCTTCAGTAAAGCAAGCTATATATTCCTGGATAGTCATCGTTTTTAGTGAATGTGATTTTATATTATTCAAAGTTCCCCGAAGAGTAAGTGCCATATTGAGCCCCGTATCTCCATCCGGGACAGGAAAAACATTCAAGTTGTTGATCTGGTTCTTTTCTCTGGAAAGAAGATCGTATGCATTATTCAGAATGGTGTTAATTTGTATTGTGTCAATAGCCATATTTTTCCTTGATTATCTAATTTTTCAAATATAAAAAAAGTCAGAAGTTACCATGTTTTAATATTGATAGCAACAGCCAGAATCCCATAATTCCCGCACCGACAAATCCCACAATTCCAATAAGAGGAATTCCTTGCCATAGAGGTGGAATTTTGGAGAGTACGATTAAAGATGAACCTATAATGAGTGCAGCGAGAACAATGGCAAAAGCAATGCGATTGCTGATCTGATCGTGTTTAATGAGCATTGGTTCCAAACCTTTATGCTCAAATTCAACCTTTAGTTTTCCGGTTTTGATCTGCCGGATAATTTCCCTGATCTCAAAAGGAAAATCCTTGAATAAAAGACGAAATTCCGCCATAGATGAATACAAATCTTTTGCCAGTTTAACAGGATCCATCTGTTTTTTCAGTAAGTTTTTTGCAAAAGGTTCGATGTGTGCCACCATATCAAAATCAGGATCTAATTTTGTTCCGACTCCCTCGATGGTTATCAATGCTTTTGAAAGCAGATAAAAATCTGAAGGTAATCTCAATTTGAAATCTATCAGCATTCTGAAAAGCTTGTTCAAAAACTCACCGACTTTTATCTCTTTCAAAGGAATATAAGCATACTGATTAATCAGTTCGGAAACACGGTATTCCAATTGATCCCGATTTTCGATATTATAGGTTCCTGTAAGCCGGAGAAGCGTTTCGGTTATTTTCTTTGAATCTTTATTCACGACTCCTACGATGATATTTCCCAGGTAATCCTGATGTTTCGGCAGCAAAGTTCCCATCATTCCGAAATCGAGGAAACAAGTAATATTATCTTTCAGGATCACGATATTCCCGGGATGAGGATCAGCGTGAAAAAAACCGTGTTCAAATATTTGTTTCAAGATAAGATCACAACCTTGCCCTGCAATGAGCAAAGGGTCATTTTCCGCTTTTCTCAAAGCTTTCAGATTTGATACTTTAATGCCCTCGATAAACTCCATTGTCAGGATTTTTTTTGTGGAATGATCTTTATAAACTTCAGGAATATAGATCGATAAATCTGTTTGGAAATTCCTTCCAAACCGTTCGATGTGCGAAGCTTCAATATTGAAATCAATTTCTTTACGGATAGAGCGTTCAAATTCTTTTACTGTTTCAACCGGATTCAAGATCTGCATTTCAGTGATGTGTTTTTCCATCAAAAGAGAAAGATGAAACATTATTTCCAGGTCTGTTTCGATAATTTTTTGAATTCCGGTTCGCTGCACTTTAACCGCAACTTTTTCTCCGCTGAATAATTCGGCTCGATAAACTTGGGCAATGGAAGCAGAGGCGATTGGATTTGTATCGAATTTTTTGAAAAGTTCTGAAATCGGCTTTCCCAATTCTTGCTCGATCATTTTTTCTGCTTCTTCATTCGGCATTGGAGGAACTGAATCCTGAAGTTTTTCAAGTTCAATCAACAGAGGTTCCGGTAAAATATCCGGACGGTTGCTCATAATTTGACCAAATTTGATAAAGGTCGGACCGAGTTCCTCCAAAACAATCCGGATTCGTTCCCAACGTGATAAAGAAGTTATTTTCTCAATTTTTTTATTGGGAATGAATTTCTTGCCGAAATCAAGATATTTTTCGATTTGAGAGTTGGTGATCAAATCACCAAAACCGTGCGTAAAAAGCACGGTTATGATTTCCCGATAACGGTTTATATGACGATAGGTACGTCCTATCAATCCGATTTTTCGTATCATTCTTTGCTTGTTTCTGCTCTCAAATTTTCTAACTTTATGATCCTTTTTTCTAATCTGTTCAAATCTTCGCGAGTTGGAATATCTAATTTTTCCAAAGCAATTTTTACAAGTTTCTGAACTTGATTTTCCAAATCCTCTCTTGCTTTTTCAGATTGTTTCAAAAGATCATTAACCAATTTTTTTCCTTCTTCTGCCGAAAGTTTACTTTCTTCCGAGATTTTCTTACCTAATTCCTCGATTTTGTCTTTGGTCAACGAAGCGATGCCAATGCCGGTTAATATTGTTTTTTTCAATAAATCAAACATAATTATTCCTCCTTTTTAGTTTGATATTTCTTACTTTTTATACTTTCCGGAATTTTCCGTAAAGTCTTTTTTGTCGTCGTAACTGCTTTATGGCTTGTTCCTTTGATCCCTTTTATTACATTTTCTGAAGTAGAACCGATAAAATCAATAGTTCCATCTTTTATTTTATTAATACCTTTCCAGGCAAAATTTAGCTGATTTAGAAATTTTTTAGTTACCCCGGTCGGGTCATATACTTTTAATAGAGCATATAGAATAACGGGATTGAAACGAGAAGGAGAAAATGCCAGATAACGACCTTCCCACGAGTTTGGACCGAATTGTCTTTTAAATTTATAAAGCGGTTTGAATCTATGAAAATATCCCAGTCGGTTAAACGCTAATCTTAATGCTGTTTTAATAATGAGGCTTTGTCCAGGATCAGTTGTATGTTCGTATGATAAAGGAGCTGTACCAAGAGTTGCCTTTGTGTATCCTTGCTCTTTTAAGATACGAAAAGACTCTGTAAACAATAACTGTGGCATTCCATTTAGAGTTTTTTCTTTGCGACGCATCACATCAAAATAGATTCCGTTTCTCGTATAAATAGGAGTGCAAACAACGAATGCTTCAACTTTGTTATCAAGGAGTGCCAGAAAATATTTCCTCTCTTTTGGATCATTCAGAGCAGGCTTACCTATCAGAAAAGAAAACTCACCGGAACCTTTAAATTTCTTCCAGATGGCGGAAAGTTCTTCCATATCTTTTTCCCATTCCGGTTCTCTCTCCAAAAGAGGATGATATTCCACAACTGACAAACCTTGCTTTTTCGCTTGGTTTATATTCTTTCGCAAACCTCTGAATCTGCTTCCTGACAGCGAAAAATCTTCTAAATCAAAGATCGGTTCCTCTCCAATTTTGATCATTCCAAAGCCCAACTCTTCTAGAATAACTTTACACCGTTCTGTGATAGATTGAAAACAACACAGCAATTTTCGTTCTTTACAGAAAACTTTGAATTCAGTAACAAACGAGTGAATATTGGAAGGATCACATATCGGATCAGCTGCAGCAATCGCAACATTTGCTTTTACTACATAAGCAATTACACCATCTATTCCCGAAGATGAAAAGAAGTATGATTTATCCTTGAGTAGGATATTGTATGATTGAGAATGATAGCCGTATCGTTTTAGAAATTCTTCAATTTGAGCAATTTCATTTTCTATATTCATAGATTTAATCCCTATATTGTGAGTAAAATAAATTTCATACACATAATTGAATTATATCCAAAATATTATAATTAATATTGCTAATCCAATAAATCCAATAATATAACCGGCTATATAAAATGAATAGTTCGACAGAAATGAATTAGTTTTTAACCATCTTCCGATTTCATTTGGATAGATGGTTATGGCAACGCCAAATAGAAAAAAAAGAGAACCTATTATCAGGAATATAATCTTTGAAAATTCCATTTTTTACTTCTTTTAAAAACTCACCTTTGCTTTGAAATAAACTTCATCATTATCCTTCAAACTACTGAACATATTGTTTCCTTTTCCATCGAGAATGTAAGCTCCAAAAATCATTTCTACATTATCATACGGAAGAAAAGATAATTCAGGATTGATAATGAGACCATAGTTATTTTCGTAATCATCCCAATCGGTTACTGAAACTGCTCCGCCGATCGGAACTATTTTGAGTTCATCATTGAAGAATTTCTTTTCAAAGCGAAAAGTAAGATAATCATTCAGATCATCACTTCCTCTTTCGTGAACAAAACCGTGCAGATATTGAGTATTCAGATAAATCCCATTTTTGAAAGTATAATCACCACCAAGCACGAATTTGCAATACGGATCATCTTCCAAGGCAATTGATTTTTGGATTTCATCTCCTATGACAGTTTGCATTTCGTATTCAGCAGGAATCGTGAGAGCGGCTTCTCCCCAAATTCCTACATCGAGAAGGCTTCCGGCAAAGTCCGCTCCGATAACCTGCATTTTCGGATAGATCATCTCTGCTGACGCATCTACCGTTCCCAATGTATCGATGGGATTAATTGTTACTTTGTTAAGCAAAGGTAAATCGTCTCTGCCGTAATAGTAACTTACTGACAAATCATAATCGAATAAATTAGTTCCGAGTTTAAAGGCTGCCTGCGACGATTCTGTAAATTTCTGTTCGGGTAATATAATTTTATCTGTAAAATTATTGAGCGTCATTCCTTCCGGTAATTCCATTGGTGCGGAAAGAGCGGAAGCATAAATACCGGAAGGTAAAACTGCCGGAGTGAAGGCGGGAACATATACTCCTGAAAAAGTGAAATCTCCCCAATAGTAAGTTGCCAAAACGGAATTTACGCCCGCTTGTTCACCAAAATTGAAAACATCTTCCAAATCTTCAGGACAGATATTACTGGTTGGATTCAATTTATCGGCAGTTCCCCAAGTAATTATCTGTCGTCCATATCTTACATCCAAATCCTGTAAGCCAAACTGATATAGATCGAGATATGCTTCCCGAAATTCCAATCCCCATTTATAGACTTTATCCTTACCTTGCAAATCCGCTGTTTGAGATATTTCAGGAAATCCGGAGCCTCTTAATCGAACTTCACTGTATAGATGATAATTGCCGGAATACGAACCTTCAAATTTGAGTCCTAATTGATTTTCATTCCAGGTAAAATAGTTATCATCTGTGAGCATTCGATTATCTGTTTTTAGAAAACCATTGATACTGAATTCTGCTTGAGCATAAGAATTGCTGAATACTGCAACTAATATGCCGGTCATTATAAACATTTTTTTCATAATTTATTTCTCCTTTTTTTAAAGACCTTACGGATGGTTGAGTTTACGAAACCTCCGTAATGGTCGGTATTTTCCCAACCATTGCGAAGGTCTTCGACCATTCGCAAGGTTTTGGATAATCTATTTAGCTCTTTTCAGATTCCTTTTTGTGAATTTATCATCAGAAACTTTTGAATCTAATATCACTTCTTCAATGATCATCTTTGTTGTATGTTTCGATTTCAAATCCTGCATTTCACTTTCCCTTGCCAACCAATATTCACCGATTTTTTCAATATTATCTCTGATC
>JAUWNO010000105.1 GCA_030612605.1 Armatimonadota bacterium | reverse complement strand
AATCCAAAGATATTTTTCGGACTTGGTAATTGTAATATCGGTCAAATCATGGGTGGAAGCAGTATGGCCCCTTCCTGGATTCATACTGCTGGAGCATATCAATATACAGGTTACTTGATTGGGGAAGGAGGAAGTTCGTGTCAACATGGAGGAACAAAAGCATATTTCTATAAAGCTGCCAGAAACAACACCTGGGCAGAATCATATTTCCTTAGTAATATTGCTTTAAAATTCGATATGCTGAATAATACTCCCGGAGCAAGTCCCAACGATCTGAACGGTTCAGCTTTGTATGGAGATCCGGGAATGGATATAAAAATGTCCAATGACGGTGTATTTATGGAACCGCTATTTACCAATGAACTGACTATCAATGAAGGAACTGAAAGAGATACAATAACATACAGAATCACCATGAACAGAGAAGGTAATCCAGGCTTTACCAGCAAATGGGGAGAGCGGCATCCGGCAATAATCCTGCCCTTTAAAGCGGAAGATATTCAAATTGTTTCTACTAATGCAATGGCAGTTGTGATTGAAGATAATTTTGCTTTGATGTACATCTGGTATCAGGGACAACCATCACTGGCTGAAGGAACAACCAGAGAAGTGATTTTCACATGCAATCATGCTGGAGTTGGTTTTAATGAACAGATACTTACACAAGTCACTCATGCTAATCTTTATCAGAACTATCCGAATCCTTTTAATCCGGAAACGACTATAAAATTTACCACCGAGAACACCGAGAAAAACACCGAATTAATTATCTATAACATAAAAGGACAGAAGGTAAAAACACTACTTCATGAAAAGTTGGATGTAGGTACACATCAGGTTGTTTGGGATGGAAAAGATGATTCGGGAAAACCGGTTAGTTCGGGAATTTATTTCTATAAATTAAAAGCCGGGAAAGATTTTTCTGAAACAAGGAGGATGATGCTTTTGAAATAACCTTGAAAAGGTTTCTTTCAGAGATTCTTTCATATTAACCCTTTCAAGGATTCTCTCGTTCACAAGTGTTTTATCCGGCTTTTTACGGATGCACTTGTGAACGCATTTGATGGGCAAATTCAACTTTCTGAAAAGAAAGCGTTTCGAAGTGTCCCGATAAAAGCGGGATAACGAGAAAAATAAATGTATGTTTCATCCGCAAAGGAGGAATTAATGAATAACATAAAAAGACTTTTTTTAGTGATAGGAATGATTTTTTATGTTTTTACTACATCAGTTTGGTCACAATCGATGTGGCCGACTTTCCAATATGACAATCAAAGGACTGGTAGATGTCCCTATATTGGTCCTGATATATCAGATACACTCTGGACCTATACTGCCGGAGACAATATTTTTTGGTCATCACCAGCTATAGCTGAGGATGGAACCATATATTTCGGGTGTATGGATGGTTATCTCTATGCAATAAACCATGACGGAAGTCTCAAATGGACATATACCACATACGGGGATGTTCTTTCCTCACCCGCAATTGGAGAGGACGGCACAATTTATTTTGGCTCTTCTGACAATACGTTTTATGCTATTGAGGATTCTATCACCTATGGTAACTTAAAATGGACCTTTTCAGGAAGTAGTTATGGCATTGATTCTCCCATTCTTATAGGAACTGATGGGACGAGCTATGCAGTTGCGGGGAATCTTTATGCAATCGATACCGAAGGTAATTTGAAGTGGTCTTACAACACAGGAGTAGTATGCGATGAGGCTAGTGTTGCCATGTCCCTTGATGGTTCTTGTTTATACACACAACGCTCCACTGCTTTTGATTACTTTCTTGCTTGTGTGGATACCAGTGGCAGTGTAAATTGGGAACGAGACATCGGCGGTGCACCTTTTGATTTCTCCAATTCTGTACCAACAGTAGGTTCTGATGGAATGATCTATTTCCCCACTGGTTTTGGTGGTCCACTTTATGCCATAAATCCAAACAGCACGATCGAATGGACTTGTGTAGGCTTAGGTGATCTCAGATATACCTCTCCTGGAATTG
Organism: Armatimonadota bacterium; assembly: GCA_030612605.1. GTDB lineage: Bacteria > Cloacimonadota > Cloacimonadia > Cloacimonadales > TCS61 > JABMPU01. The sequence goes on along the minus strand of JAUWNO010000105.1, from coordinate 5,302 downwards.
GAGCCGATGGTACAATATTCATGGCAGGAGGGTATGATAATAATCTTCATGCTATTACTCCGGATGGAAGTGTGACCTGGACTTTCAATACTACGAATACTGTAGTCTCGTCTCCAATCATCGATGGAAACGGTATTATATATATAGCCTCCTATGATACGCTCTATGCGATCTATCCGGATGGCACGATGAAGTGGGAACTGGAAATTGAAACCTTTACAACCGCTACTCCGGCAATGGATACAAGTGGGAATCTTTATGTCTGTTCAGGTATGAAATTATACGCAATAGGACCAGGTGGAGGCACCGGGATCGCTGATAATTTAATTCAACCGGCAAAGAATTTTTTTCTTCAAAATTACCCCAATCCATTCAACCCGACCACGACTATTTCTTTTCTCACCGCAGAGTACGCCGAGAACGCAGAGCTTGTAATCTATAATCTGAAAGGCCAGAAAGTGAAAACACTCGTAAATGAAAAATTAGATGTGGGTACACATCAAGTTGTCTGGGATGGAAAGGATAGTTTTGGTAAACCTGTTTCCTCAGGAATTTATTTCTATAAATTAAAGTCAGGAGATTTCGAACAGACAAAGAAAATGATCTTGATGAAATAATTATAACCTGAAGGAAATTGTCATAACGCTCCGAAAACCCGGAGCGTTTTTTATAAATTAATATAAATTGACAAATAATCTTGGTCTAAATTTTTTTGACCAAAATTTAATTTAGGATTTAATATGATTGAAAATGTATTTGTTTTGAATAAGCTCTCTCAGATGAAAGCAATCAATTCTGAGTTGAAACTTAAGATAATAAATGAACTTATTCTCAACCCAGCAACCGGGCAACAATTGTCCAAAATATTTGGACTAAGTAAACAAAAAATACATTATAATCTAAAAACACTCCTCAACGCCAACCTGGTAGAAATCATAAATATTGGGAATAACAAAGAAGTATATTATAGAGCAAAAGCAAAAAATTATACTTTAGATTTTTCCCTCAATAATCATAATGGAGAAAAGAACGAAAACAATCGATCTCTGATAAACCAGATATTGGAATCACACAATATCGATCTTGCCAGTATCGCTGCAAACCTGTTGGAAAATTCCCTGAAAATGCAAGCGAAAGAAAAACTATTGATCGTAAGTGGCGAATACAATATGCCTCTTGTAAAAAAAATATTGGTAGAAGCTTCCAAAAGACAGATTGAAACAACCTTGATGTACAGGGACAAAGAATTGTTGGAAGCAAAGCATAATTTATTCTCACTCGCTACTTATAGTTGGGATTTTGAGAAGTTCAACAGAGCTCTAAAAAATACTGATGTTTACCTTTATCTCAATGGTGAATCCAAGTTTATTCCTTTGAATGATCCTGAAAAGAAGAAGATCCAACAGAAAGCTTTTACAAAAAGCAGGGATATTATAAAAAAAAATAACATCCGTATTGCTATGATGGAAGGCTTGATGCATGATGAACTCACAGAAGAAAATATTCTCTCCGAGATAAACTTCTGGAAATCACTCGATGTAGATTACAGCAAGCTTGCAAAAGAAACTATGGAAGCATCCCTGCAATATCTCGGCACAAAAACTGTGAGGATACATAATAGTAAGGGTACAGATTTTAGTTGTAAGATACAAAAAGTACAATGTGATTATGGTTCTTTCACAGATCTTCCCCGACAAAGTCCGCTAATATTTATTCCCGGAGGAGAAGTTTTATTCATTCCTGAAGAAAAAAGTTTTAATGGAATAATAGCTGCAGAAACCGGATATATTTATGGTAAAACTATTAAGAATCCAAACCTCAAAATAATGAATAACGAAATCGTTGATCATAAAGCAAACAGTAACAATGAATTAATTGAACAAGCGATTTTAGAAGGTGGGTCCGACGGACGTAAAATATCAATGTTAAGTCTGGGAACGAATTACAATATGGATGAAGCCAATATAGATCCACTTTATAAAAGTAAATCAAAAAATGTTTTTACTATTAGATGGGGAGAAAATGTGTCGATTGGTGGATCGGTAAAAGGTGCTGTTGAATGGCAGATTCAATTGGAAAATCCAAAAATAGAAATAAAATAGGTCCGGCTTCTTCCCGATGAATCGGGACTATGCCGTGATAAGGAGAAAAAATGAGAAACAAAAACACAATTTCATTGATAGCAATAATGCTGCTGTCAGTAACAATGGCTTTCGGACAGTGGAATATCGACGAAGGCTTTGAAGGTGGAATTATTCCGGCAGATTGGACGATTTATGATGTTAACGGAGACGGTCATCAATGGGGTGCATTAGAAAATACTGCTCATGCTCATAGCGGAGACTGGATTGCAGCAGTAGATTGCTATGACAGCGACGGCGAAGACTGGCTGATCACACCACAAGTGACTATTCAAGCAGGAGATTCATTCATATTCTATGCCAAAGCCTGGTATGGAACAGAGAATTTTAATGTTAAACTTTCCACCACCGGAAATGCAATCGGTAATTTTAATGTAACCCTGGAAAGCATCGTTGGTATCGGAGTTGAATATGTGGAATATTCCTACGATCTGTCTTCTTATGCAGGAAGTGATATTTATCTGGCATTTGAATGGATTCAGGATACTTATGCCCTGGTGGTCGATGATGTTAAAGTAGGTCAGGCGGAAGCGAACGATGCAGGAATGGTCTCCATCGAAGTTCCCGAAGCTTATCATTATTTAAATTCAGAAATTTATCCTTCGGGTACGATCCAGAATTATGGAACTTCCGATATTACCGAAGATTTCGATATCACTTGTGAAATTGTTGATACACTTTCTTCAGTTGTTTACACTAGTACTTTTGTACACACGGGAACAATAGTGCCAGGTGCAACAGAAATTATAGCATTTGCAGATTCCTGGATAGCAGATGAAATTGGTCTATACACTGTTATAATGACAACAGATCTTGTTGGTGATGCAAATCCGAATAATGATTCCTTTTCAATTGAAACAGAAATATTCCAGCACTACGGAACAGGCGGACCGGATGCTTTTGGATATCAATGGATAGACAGCACCGAAGAAGCCGGACCGGTTTATGACTGGATAGAGATAAGTGGTACAGGAACTTCCACAATAACTTATGGTGTTCCTGCGTTTTACGGAGATGATAACTTTTCCGAACCTATCGAGTTTGGTTTTGATTTCCCATTCTACGGAATCGATAGAACTTATTTTCATGTGGACATAAACGGTGAATTCCTCTTAACAGAAAATACTTGGTATCATTCCTATCCCGATCCTTACGGTATCTGGCAAACAGATGGTAATATGTTCAATTATGTATATCCGATTCCAGGTTATACTCAAATGCCGGCATTAATCGCTATTTATTGGGATGACCTGCATGCTGATCAGGGGACAGGAGACATTTATTTCCAAACCTTTGGAATAGCTCCGGATCGCTACTGTGTGGTAGAATGGCATAATGTAAGATTTCATAACGGAACCGGTGGAACTCCCAGCCTCTGCTTTGAAGTGATCTTCCATGAAAATGGAGATATGATTTTCCAATATCAAAATGTTGCAACCGGACAAACAGGTCAGGTGTGTCCTCAAGATTACGGTCAAAGTTCAACCATCGCCATTCAAAATGATACAGCAGATATCGGTCTTTGTTATCTGAGGGAAATAATTGAAAATGGGCAATACATCGGGATTGAACCTCATGGCAATATGCTTCAGAATGAACTTGCCATCAAATTCTATATGGGAGAAGATTATCAACCACCTGCTTTTGTGTATGATGAGGTGGGAAATACATTTGATAATACACCGGAAATTTCTCTTACCATAACAGATATGAATCCCATATTATCCGATACTCTCTATTATGATATCGGAAATGGCTGGGAAGGTATTTCTCATACGAATTTCGAAGAACCCAATATCTATTACTACCAACTTCCTGAAATTCCAAACAGTACAACAGTTAATTACTATTTTGCTGCCACAGATGATTCTCCAGCACAGAATAGAGGAACTTTACCGGCAAATGCTCCACAGGAATTCTATACTTTCAAGATACTTCCTACAGATGGGATTAATGTTCTTTTGGCTTGCTCCGGTAGTCAGGATTATCAAAACCTCGAGTATCCAAAATACATTATGGCTTTAGATAATGCGAATGTAGCTTATGACATCTACGATTGGGAAGAATTTGATTATTATGCATTCCCCGATTGCTATGAAGCAATATTTGCTTATGGCAATTCTTTTGGGCACGGCTATGAAGAAGATGTTTTTTCGGCTGCCTTGATGGAATTTCTTGATTACGGAACAAATGATGATCCCAAGAATCTTTTTATGGCAGCAGATAATATTGCCGACAATGCCTATTCTTTATATAGTTTTCAATTGTATGGCAGGCCCTTAACCAAGTTCTATTATGCATATTTACGTGGTGACCACATTCCCACGGGATATGGTGGCGGAACAGATGGAATAGGTGGTCCTAATATTTATGATTATTCGGACGGAAGTGCATTGATCACAGATGAATCTGTAATTGGAAATGCTAATCAGGAATTGCCAACTTATTCTAATAGTCCTGACGTTTTAGATGTAAGAGCTTGTCCGGAGGTCTATCAAAACGAAGTATTAAATCCCGAGATTAGTTCAATATCTGCTTTCATTTTTGAAGATGGACCAATAAACGGACAGGCTTATGCCTATCACGAAACCTGTGCGTTATCTTTAGATAACTTGATCTACAAATCGTTTTTTACCAGTTTTGATCTTTCTCAATTCACAGATGATAACGATATCAATATGATAATATCAGATGCTCTTGACTGGTTTGAAATCGAACCTGTGGAAAGTGACGATGAAGTGATCAATGTTCCTGTTACATCATCTTTGAATCAGAATTATCCGAATCCGTTCAATCCAACTACAACAATTTCTTTTTCAACCACAGAGAGCACGGAGAACACAGAGTTGGCGATTTATAATATAAAAGGACAGAAAGTGAAGACACTCATAAATGAAAAGTTGGATGTGGGTACACATCAAGTTGTCTGGGATGGAAAGGATAGTTTTGGTAAAGCTGTTTCTTCCGGAATTTATTTCTATAAAATGAATTCTGGAAAATTTACCAGCACTAAGAAAATGATCTTACTCAAATAATAAAAAAAGACCTTCCGAAGGTTATGAAACTCTCATTATTTCTTAACCTTCGGAATGGTTAGAAAGTTACTCAATCACAGTCCCCGCATTCGGTGACTTTTTTTTATTTTTCAACAAATAAATATT
>JAUWNO010000498.1 GCA_030612605.1 Armatimonadota bacterium | reverse complement strand
TGACTTTCTTATTTTGTTGTATCGCTCAAAGATGTCGTTTGGTATCGTAACGTTATAGTGGTCGTTAAATGCTCGTTTTATTATTTTCTTTCCGGATGGAAGCATAACTGTCTGATAGCCTTTGGCTACTCTGCTTGTTTGTCCTGTCTTAATAATTTTAACTCTGTAAAACTCGTATCCGCGTATGGATTTCAGTAGGTTTTCTGGATTGGGTGTAGTGATAATAATTCCTTTCACTGCTGTTCCTATCACATCAAATAAATTTTGAAGGTACTCAGTAAGTTTCTTATTTGAAAAGAACAAATACTTTGAACCGAAAACGCCAGCATCATCCCACATGATAACATCGACCTTTTCATCTCTCTTTATTTGTCCTCTCAAAGCTGAAACCATCTCTTAAAGTTTAAAGAAGGTGAGATTTAAGACTTTATCCCAGTCTCTGTAAATATCATACATTACTTGCATACCATACATTGTTTTCCCGATTCTTTGCATTCCGTAGGTTACAACGCCGACCATCTCTGGAACACCCATCATAATATTACTCAAGGCAAAAACATATTTGTCTTGCTGAACGAATTTTGCATTATTATACCAACTCTTTTCTTGAATTATAGCGTTCATTCATTCATTGTTTGATGGACAAATTTATCCATCAAAGTATCCTCCCTCTCTTATCCTTTTCTCTTCCATCAACAGCATCTTGTTCGTATCCATAATCTCAATCACTTCCTGCAATACCCATCTGCTGTAAGCATGAAAAACTCTGTTTCGCTCCTGATAGTATGTCATTGAGCCCATGCTCTCTTTATCCTTAGCAATATCTTTTAGCAAGTTGTCCCGTTCTTCCGCTTTTCCATCAAATTCAGGTCTTTTCTTATTAAGCCATGAAGGTTTGAGAATAGCAATAAGGCTTTTTGTCTCGTTCTGAGCAGTTCTTCCTCTGTCCATTGCGTCAAGTATCTTCATTATTCTTAATAACAAGAGAAAAGGATAGTCAAGCTTTGATATGTACCGCTCATCGCTGCTCTGCTGTTCACTTGACATGGTTCTCTCTTACTATTTTTTAGTAAATTCCTTCAATTCCTTCAACAATTTCTCCATGCTTGCCTGGTCTACAGGTTCTGTTTTCGGTTTGAGAATATCCTTTTTGAGTTTTGGAAACTTTTTGAATTCCCTCATTTTCTTCCTTTTGTTTTTTAATGCATTTCGTTTCACTTTTTTTATATTCTCATTGACTATATTGAACTTCTCCGAAATCCAATTCGGTGGTATCAAGTGCCCAGTGTTATCCATGACCAAAACAGATACAGATGAATTGCCATCAGATTCCAGTGTTCCAATAGCTATTACCTCTCTTATATCGTCATCGCTGAAAATTACCATATATTGTTGCTTGATGTACTGAAAATTGGCGATATTAGGAAGTTTGTTTTCCATAACAATTTCCTTACTTTTTTCTTCTAAAACTTGTTCTATTCCTGGAATTTCTACTTCTTTTTCTACCTTCCCTGGTGTATTTTCTATATCGTATATCTTTTTGTACTCCTGCAAATTCATTCCATTGTGTTTGCTCTTCAGATGAAAGTTCAGACCTCTTCCATCTTTGAAATCTGCTATCTCTCCTTTCAATTCACATATCTTGCATCTAATCATTTTAATTTCCTCCTATTAACATAAAAAGTGTTCCTACTCCCAAACAGCACAAAAACACCAGTATTCCCCATTTAAGAAGTTCCTGCGCTCCTGTCTCAATGTTCCTTCTGATAGCGGCTTCAAGCACAGCTTTCATGTGCGCTACATTTGCAGAAGTGTAAGCCATTACACTATCCAATGACCGTATTGCTGTTTGGTAGGTAAATATTCCGCTTTTTAATTTTTCCTTTTCTATCATTTCCTTGTTCTCTTTGACATAGCTCAAAAACTGGAGCAGTTTTTC
>JAUWNO010000566.1 GCA_030612605.1 Armatimonadota bacterium | reverse complement strand
ATAATAGTGCATTTGAGCAAGGTTTCAAAATTGATAGAAAGATAGATAATGAAGAATGGATTAATGAAATTAGCATTGTTGATTCTAACATTACACAGTGGATCGATGATGATGTTAGAAGAAGTTTTGAAGTTGTCTATTACAGGGTTTATGCTTATTACGATATTTATAATTCTGCTAAAATCGAATCAAATAGTAACATTATATTTCCTGCTCCGACAAATTTACAAATAGATCAATTAACAATTTGTGAAATAAATTTAACCTGGAATGATAATAGTGATGGAGAAGAAGGTTTTAAGATTGACCGTAAAATTGGAACAGGTAATTGGATAAATAATTATGGAATTGTTGCTGCCAATACTGAAGAATGGATAGATACCCAGCCTGTTTTTAATGAAATAAATTATTATCGTGTTTATGCTTTTGCCGGTAATAATTATTCTCTTTTTGTAGAAGGTGAGGTTAATAATACTATTCCGGCACCAGGTAATTTTGTGGCTATTCAGCAAAACGTTCATACTTTTGATTTATCCTGGCTGGATAATTGTGATTTCGAAGAAGGCTTTGAAATTGAAAGAAAAATTGATAATGGTAATTGGTCATTAATTGCCACACTTCCGGATAATACCACATCTTTTACAGATGACCTGAATATGAGAAATAGAGGTTGGGAAACAGTCTATTACCGGCTTTATGCTTTCTTTCAGGATAATTCTTCAGACAGTACTGAAACCAACTGTAATATCTATTTCCCGGCACCATCAAATTTAACTTATCAGACTATAAATTTATCCTCAATTCAATTTAATTGGACATATAGCAGCTATGATGAAGATGGATTTAAAATTGATAAAAAAGTTGGTACTGACGATTGGCAAATTGAATATGGAATTGTTACAAATTCTTCTTTTGAATGGCTCGATGAGAATGCTGAAATAAACGAAATACTCAAATATCGTGTTTATGCCTTTAGTGGTGAAAATACTTCAGATTATATTGAAACCGGAGAAATCGATAATTCTATTCCCATCCCAACTAATCTAAATGGAAATCCTCTCGATGTATCTCAAATTTATTTAGAATGGACAGATAATTCCATTGGAGACGACGGTTTTAGAATTGAACAAAAAGAGAATGAAGGAAATTTTGTAGAAATCGGAACATCTACCCAAATTAATTATACTGCATCAAATCTGAATTTAGATTCTGATTATACATTCAGAGTTCGTGCTTATAAAGATATTCATAATTCCTGCTATAGTAACGAATGTTTTATGAATATCAGTCAAAATGTTGCTCCATCAGATTTATCCGGAATTGTTTCTATCGATGGTATCCAAATCCAATGGCTTGATAATTGCAGTTTTGAAACCGGCTTTATTATCCAAAGAAAAATAGAAGGTGAAGAATATCAAACCATCCATATTACTGATGAAAATATAACTGATTATTTTGATATTAATATTGAACCGCTCACAACATACTTTTACAGAGTTTCTGCTGAATTAGGAATTTATCAATCAGTTTGGTGTGAAGAAATAAATCTTCTTTCCTTTCCGGAGAATTACATTATTGTAGATTTAAATGGAAATGGA
>JAUWNO010000321.1 GCA_030612605.1 Armatimonadota bacterium | reverse complement strand
CAAACTACAAATCCCAAAGAACAAATAAATTTCAAATTTCTACTTTCAAAACTTATTTAATGGAAAGTAAGTTTTCATAACCGTTCCGAAGGTTTCGCAGGCTCAACCGTTCGGAAGGTCTTTTTATCCGTGCTTATCCGTGAGCTATAGTATCAGTTGACAAAAAAATCCTACATTTTTTATGGGAAAAAGAATAGAAAAATATTTGTTAGGAATAAAGGAATATTTGCATAGGTTTCAGAGGATAAATGATAGCGTTTTATATTGAAAGTAAGATCTGGGAATTCATAAGAGAGATTAAATATACAGCAGATTTCGTGTTTTCAACTCTTGGTTTTGAATATAAATTTATCACAAAATTCAGTCAGTTGCAGGATAATGATATACTGTTTTTCTATGGACCAACAGAACCGGATGAAACAGATTTGCATTATCTTGCTTTTGATAAGATAATGTTCTACATCCCTTTTGAACCTTCTTTATATAAGCCTAAAGGATTGAATAAAGAACAAATTGAAGAATTTACAAGGGAGATAAATTTTTTCCAATCTCTGCCTGCTATTTCCAGGGAAGATTTTGATGAGCCGATTTATTATTTTAAAGATCAAAACATATTTTTAGGAAGATATAATTTTGATATTTTTGGAAACATTTTTTTCAATCTTTCTGGCTATGAAAATTTTCTTGCAGAAACTACAGATGATTTTGATAGGATTCCGGATGATGAATCTGTGTTTTTAGAAAATTCGTCGTTTCCTTTTGTGAATGGCTTTTTGTGGTTGATCGAAAGATTTCTGCAGGATGCGATCAAAGCCAGAGGAAATGTTTTGCTGATAAAAAAGGAAACCTGGCCCCAAGCAGAAGATTTTGCTGCGGTTATCTCTCATAATATAAATAAACTGCAGAAATGGAGTTTCTATGCGATTTTTAAAAATACTTTTGAAGACATTTTGTGCTTTTATAAAATCAAGTATGTTATTAATAATTTTATCAGCAAAATGAAATACATTCTCACCAATATTGAAGAATATTGGAATTTTGATGTGATCGATGAAATCGAAGCTACCTTTAATATTAACAGTACTTACTTTGTGGGAACAGAATCAGAAATTACTGAAGATATTGATTATAAACTCAATGATGATGACCTTCTGAATGAGATCAGGAAGAATCTGGCGAATGGTAATGAGATTGCACTTTTAGGCTCGATCAATTCGTGTAAAGATGATTTGCTGGGAAAGCAAAAGGAACTTTTACAAGAAATAACAAATCGGAACAGGATTGGCGTTCGGCAAAATCTTTTTAGATATGATCCGGAAATTACTCCGGAATATCATCATAAATATAGTTTTGTTTATGATTCCACTCGCTCTTTTCTGAAAAGAAGCGGTTTTAAGAATGGTGTTGCTTTTCCTTTTCACGTCTTTTCTAAGAGGGTTCCAAGCCAAAAGGAAAAAATATTTTTTCATAGAGGATGTTTGGAAATTCCTCTAACTTTTTCTGATACTATTCTTAAACTTTCAAAATTTAAGACTATTTCATTGGAAAAAGCAAAAGAAATGATTTCCAGTATTATTGAAGCGATTCAAAATGTTAATGGTATCATCTCTCTTAATTTTTCAATTTCAAATTTTACAGAAATTAAATATCTTAAACAATTTTTTTCTGATACATTGAAAGAAATCACGGATAAAAATGTTTTTATTAAACCGTATTTAGAAATCGCTGAATGGTGGAATAAGAGAAATTCAGTTGTTGTTCAAATCGTGAATGATGAAATTTCGCTTTATTTTCCTGATAACCTGGATAATTTCACTATCAGGATTTTTGGAGATTATACGGTTTTTGGTTTGAAAAATGACGATATGTCTTTAGAGAAAAATCAGTTTTTCTTTTCATATTATGAAAAAGATAAAGCTTATGAGATAGAAGGTGCAAAAGTTAATCTCAAAGCAGATCGAATTTTCTTTTCAGATATCAAGTCTGATACGAATTTGAAAATAAAATTAAGCAAAATCGAACCGGAAAGAGAATAGTGAAAAACGTTTTAATAATCTCCTATTTTGCTCCACCATTGAATTTACCACCAGCAATCAGGATTGGTAAATTTGCGAAATATCTTCCACAATTTGGTTGGAATCCAATTATTCTGACCGTAAAAGATATTGATTTTTATCAGACAAATTTAAGTTTGTTTCCAGATTTTGAAAAAATGAAGATCGTGCGAACAAAGTGTTTTGATTATTTTCATATTATACAAACTATAAATAAATTTCGGAAGAAAGAAGATACTATCTCACAAATTATTTTTAAAAATAAAGAGAATAAAATTATCAGGTTTCTTCAGAAAATGTTCCCGATTGATGATAAAATTGGTTGGATGCCGTTTTGTTATTCAAAAGCAAAGGAAATAATAAAAACAAATAAAATTGATGTAATATTTACAACTCTTGGTGGAGTTTATCATTCAGCAATCACTTCATACTTACTTGCGAAGAGATTTGATATTCCTTTAATTATTGAATTTCGGGATCTTTGGGTTGATTACCCTCTGGATGAAGCTATATTCTTCAATAAAATATTAAATTCTTTTTTTGAGAAAAAAATTACAAATTTTTCTTCTAAAATCATTACTTTAGCACCTGGAGCAAGACAGTTTTTGAATGCAAAATATATTTTAAACGATAATAAAATTGAAGTTATTACAAATGGTTTTGATGAGGAAGATTTTAAAAAAGACATTCCTTTCCTAAAAAAAGAAGAAAACACCTTGGTTTTTACTTTTTGCGGAACTTTTTTTACAAAATTATCACCATTAGATTTATTTAACTCACTTCAAAAAATTAATGTTCAAAACATTAAAATCAAAATCAGATTTATTGGAAATTTTCGTCAGAACTTTTGGGAATTGAAAGAGAGATTTGCCAAACAACTTTCTCAAAATATATTAATTCAAGTAATTCCGAGAATGGAATATATGCAACTTGTTAATGAACTTTATAAATCTGACATTTTAATGCTTTTTGTTCAAGATAAAAATATGTTTCATGCAAAAATATTTGATTATTTAGCTGTCAAGAAACCGATTTTAGCATTTTGTCCAAAAGAAAGTGATACTGAAAATTTAATCAAAACTGGAAATCTTGGTTTCACAATCGAGAATGGAGATATTAAGCAAGGAACAAGGACAATTGAAAAAATCATAAAATTATTCAGGGAAAATAAATTAGATAAAATACACGGAAATGATGGATTCATAAATCAATTTACCAGACAAAACTTAAGTGAGAAATTTGCCCAAATATTA
>JAUWNO010000502.1 GCA_030612605.1 Armatimonadota bacterium | reverse complement strand
TTTACCATCCACAAAAAAGCCCTTGGCTCTTTTTTCTTCTGTACCTTCACCATGAAAATCGAGTAAAATATTATTGGTTTATTTTCTTAAGATAGGAAGATAATAGACAAAAGTTTGAAAAGGAGAATTAGCCGGCGGCATAAATGCTTGAGCACAAAGAGTTAAAACACACAATTTTTTACCATCAGAAGTCCTGCAAATGTAGTATTTGTTTCCGGGAGCTTTGTCTGGATAATTAAGAGGTTTACAAATTCGTTCTTCATATTTAATGAATTCAAGAGATTCTTTCTTATCCCAAAGATGGTTTCCACTGGTGAATACATCTATCCCTGCTTCGAATAAAGGTTCAGCAGTTTTTTTAGTTATTCCTCTTCCTTGAGCTACATTTTCACCATTTGCTACACAAATATCAATATCGAATTCTCTTATCAATTTGGGAAGAAAACTGATAATTATCTGTCTGCCTGGTTTACCAAAAATATCACCAATAAAGAAAATGTTCATCTGTACTTCTTTTACTATTTTGCCACTGCAGATTGGCGGGTTTCTCTGATTACCGTTACTTTTATCTGACCCGGATACTGCATTTCTTCTTCTATTTTATCCGCAATATCAGAGGCAATATAAGCTGTTTTTGCATCATCTACGGAAATCGGGTCAACAATTATGCGAAGCTCCCTTCCTGCCTGAATAGCAAAGGATTTATTCACACCTTCGATCGCATTGGCGATTTCTTCCATTCTTTCCAGGCGTTTCATATAAGATTCCAGCATTTCCCGTCTTGCTCCGGGACGGGCACCGGAAATTGCATCAGCTATTTGAGTTAAAACAGCATAAACACTGGTGGGTTCAACTTCTTCATGATGAGCCTCTATTGCATTTACAATGACTTTACTTTCACCGTTTTTCCTGGCAAAATTTGCCCCAATAGCTGCATGAGAGCCGTCGTATTCGTGATCTATCGCCTTTCCAATATCATGTAGAAAACCGGCTCTGCGTGCAAGTTCCTGGTTCAAACCCAATTCAGAAGCTAATATGCCGCAAATCCAGGCTGCTTCTAATGAATGTTTTAACACATTCTGCCCATAACTGGTTCGATATTGCAACCTGCCAATAAGTTTAACAAGGTTTGGAGAGATGTTGTGAATATTGGTTTCCATGCAGGCTTGTTCACCGATTGTAATCAGAGTTTCATTCATTTCTTTCGCAGTTTTTTCTACTACTTGTTCGATTCTTCCAGGATGGATTCTGCCGTCTTTTATAAGTTTTTCCAAAGATAAACGGGCAATTTCTCTTCTTATAGGATCGAAACCGGAAAGCACAACAGCTTCAGGAGTATCGTCAATTACAAGATCAATTCCGGATACTTTCTCGAAGGTTCTGATATTTCTACCTTCACGACCGATTATGCGTCCTTTCATTTCATCATCCGGCAGAGAGACAACAGAAACAGTAGATTCGGAAACATGATCTACTGATATTCTTTGAACAGCAGTAGCAAGAATGCCGGCAACGATTTTATTGGCGCTGGCTTTGGTGTGCTCCACGATATCTCTCACCTCTTTTGCTGCTTCATTCCGTGCTTTATTCTTAAGATTATTTTTTAAGATTTGAATTGCTTCTTCCCTGGAAAGTCTGGCGATTTCAGATAATTTCGTGTTTTGTTGTTCAATCAGATTGTCCAGTTCCTGTTCTTTAGATTTGAGATTAGCTTCTTTGGAATTAAGCCTTTTTTCAAATTCCTGAAGATTGTTGTCTTTTTTATCTAAATTTTCTAATCTACTATCCAAATTCAGAACCCTGTCATTGTATTTTTTTTCAAGGGAATGAAGCTCGTTTTTCCGAGTATTAATTTCATTTTCGAGTTTTTTCTTAATCTGATACCATTCTTCTTTTGCTTCTAAGATTGTGGTCTTTTTGAGAG
>JAUWNO010000266.1 GCA_030612605.1 Armatimonadota bacterium | reverse complement strand
TCTGTGAGAGAATAGCAGATCGTACCTTGAAAGTGCTTTTTATTCTTTTTGATTACTTTTACAGCAGTTTCAAAATTTCTGAAATCATTGAGAGCATCGAATACCCGGAATATATCGATGCCATTATCACATGCTCTCTGGATGAAGGCTTCCACAACATCATCGGCATAATTGCGGTAACCAACTACATTCTGCCCTCTGAGCAACATTGAGAAAGGAGTTTTCTTAATATATTTTTTAAGAGTTCTAATTCTTTCCCAGGGATCTTCGTTCAGGAAGCGGTGCATTGTATCAAAAGTAGCTCCGCCCCAGATTTCCATCGAGTAGAAACCAATCTCATCCATCTTTTCCGCTACAGGTATCATATCCTCAGTTCTGCCGCGAGTTGCAAAAAGAGATTGATGTCCGTCCCGAAAACTGAGGTCCTGAATTTTAATCGGATTTTCTGCTTTTGGACGGTTCGGGTCATAATTCATTTTTGCCATTTCTAAAACGCCATGTTTATCGAATTTCATTTATTCCTCCGTAATTTTCGTTATTTATTATTAAATCTTTTCTTTCTTCATCATTCATTAATCGATACTCATTATTTTTTCTTTCTTCTTCAATCCTTATTCGCTAATTGATATTCGATATTTTTAAAAGAATATAATTCATATCAGCACTTTCCCTCTTTTTGTTATATACTTTGTAAATTTATTTGCAGGTGATAAAGGAATAAGATCGATCGATATATTCAAATCGTCTTCTATTTTTGAAGCAAGTTCGTATAATTTCCAATCATTAATACCATCGCAGGCAAGATCGATGTCATTTGCCTGAATATCATCATCGAGAAAACTTCCGAATAGTATTAAGCTGGATACTTTATATTGTTTTGCTAATGAAATTATTCTATTTATTATTTTTCTTTTATTAAGCATTTTTTTTTATATAGTAAGTAACTTTTTCGATAAATTTTTTTGCTTCTTCAAAACTTTTAAGCACATTTTCTTTCACGGGTTTCGTAAAAATTGTGTAATCACTTTCTCTTCTATTTTCGTAAGCATCTTTATAAGTCCGGTACATATTTTCATTAAAGATTTTTTCTTCATAAATGAATTTCTTATTGAACCAACCCATCAATTGATGATGTTTAGAGGTGATAAAATTTTCAGAATAACCTAAAGCTATTACAGAATAAAATATAGAATAATAGACTCTATTTCGAGCATTATCAAGTCTATTATTTTTAATATTTATTTCTGCATCAATAAGTGCTTCCTGAGATTTTTCCAGGAAATTTTTTATAAAAAATCTTTTATTTTGATCCATAAAGAATTCCTTTCTGAGTTACTTCCTCGTAGAAAAAAGGATTGAATCTGAATTCTTCTTCGGTTAAAATTTTTGTATCGATAAAAATATCATAATGATACTCTAATTCACCAATAATCCCATAAATATCTAATTTTTTTTCTCTATTTATATTTTTAAACAGGATTACAATATCATAATCACTTTCTTTGCTTGAAGTTCCTTTAGCTCTTGAGCCAAAAAAATACAGACCCTTAAAGTCCTTATACTCTGATCGTACTTTTTTATTCAGAGATTCCAGAATTTCATTATCCTTTTTCAGCATTTTTTGTCCTATCTTCTAATCATTCTTCTTTGAACTAGAAAACGGTTTTTCATAATTAGTTCTCGACCGAGTTGTACCCACAGATTCGGTTTCTTAATTTCGTCTCTTTCTTTTTCCTGCAGATAATAGACAACACCTGCAATTGCAGCTTTTAATTTATTAGATTTTTCCACAGATACATCCTAAACAGGAATATTCCCATGTTTCTTCAGCGGAAGTGCTTCCTTCTTTGTTGTCATTATTTCTAAAGCATCGATCAGTCTGATGCGGGTTTCACTTGGTTGGATCACAGCGTCTATATATCCTCGTTCTGCAGCAATATACGGTGTGCTAAACGCTTCTTCATATTCCTTTATCTTTTCCTGACGTTTCAGCTCAGGATCTTTGGCAGCTTTGATTTCTTTTCGATAACTTCCCACGATATTTACTGCTCCCTGAGCGCCCATTACAGCAATTTCTGCTGATGGCCAGGCAAAAAGCATATCTGCCCCAAGATGTTGAGAACTCATAGCAATGTAAGCACCACCATAACTTTTACGTGTGGTTACAGTAAGTTTGGGAACTGTAGCTTCCGAATAGCTCCAGAGAATTTTGGCACCATGACGGATAACACCATTCCATTCCTGGTCTGTGCCGGGAAGGTAGCCTGGTACATCCACAAAAGTTACAAGAGGAATATTGAAGGCATCACAGAACCGGATAAAACGTGCAATCTTATCTGAAGCATTAATATCTAAACAACCAGCCAGAACCATGGGTTGATTAGCAATAAAACCTGCTGTTTT
Organism: Armatimonadota bacterium; assembly: GCA_030612605.1. GTDB lineage: Bacteria > Cloacimonadota > Cloacimonadia > Cloacimonadales > TCS61 > JABMPU01. Next base: position 1,480 of record JAUWNO010000266.1, on the reverse strand, counting down.
TCCATTTAATCTGCCAAAACCAATGATAGCATTTTCAGCAAAGAACTCATGAGGTTCGAAAAACTCACCATTATCTACAACATCACGAATAACATCCTTCATATCATAACCGGCTTTAGGATTATCCGGAATAATTGTATCCAGTTCAGGACATAATCTGTGAGGATCATCACCGGTCATTACCAGGGGAGGGTCTTCCAGATTATTATTGGGAAGATAACTGAGCAAAATTTTGATCTTGTCGATTGCATCTTCATCGCTTTCGCAAGCAAAATGAGCATTTCCGCTTTTGGTATTATTGGTCATTGCACCACCCAGTTCCTCAAAAGTGGTTTCTTCGCCTGTAACAGATTTGATTACACTGGGTCCGGTAATGAACATATAACCGCTTTTCTTCACCATGAATACAAAATCCGTCATTGCCGGAGAGTAAACAGCTCCACCTGCTGTGGGTCCCATAATTGCAGATATTTGGGGAATCACTCCGGAAGCTCTGGAATTGCGGAAGAAAATATCACCATAACCTTTTAATGAATCGATTCCTTCTTCTACACGAGCACCACCGGAATCGTTCATTCCTATGATGGGAACTCCTGCTTTCATTGCCAGATCCATTATCTTAACCATTTTCTCTGCATGTTTTTCTCCCAGAGAACCACCTCTGCAGGTGAAGTCCTGAGCATAAGCAAAGACAGGTCTGCCATGCACAAGTCCATGACCTGTTACCACACCGTCAGCAGAAATATCTAAATCCGGCATATTGAAATTTGTAGAACGGTGTTTTACGAACATATCCATTTCCTGGAATGTGCCTTCATCGAAAAGCAAGTTCAATCTTTCGCGTGCAGTTAATTTATTCTTTTCGTGTTGTTTAGCTATACGGGCTTCTCCACCCATTTCTTTGACCTTCAATTCTTTTTCTTTCAAATCTGCAATTTTTTCTGAAACTTTCATACCATCTCCCGACCTTTTGCCACCAAGAACACCCCGATACAGTCATACTTCCTTACGGGGCAGGCGAAGTTACACTAAGTATTTTTTATATCTTCGTGCTTCTTTGTGAACTTTGTGGCTAATTATTTCATAATCCTTCATAATTTATGTTACACTACCTATGAATTTTCTTCTGATAATATTTGCGTAAGAAATAAAAATTACTGAAAAGTGTAAAGAAAAAAGATACTTGTCCCGCTCAATTCTTTATTAGTGGGACTATATTGCCGGCATCGAGATTAAATAAAATTTTCGCTGATTTTCCTTTTACTTGAATTGCCATATTAATTGCTTCCTGAATGCTGCAATTCTTTTTGATAAACATATTTTCTAAAGTTTTGGAAGATAGATCAGAAATAATCCAGAATTCATTATTCCTTTGAAACTCAACCATTTTTATGGCAATATGATAGCCCAATTTATAGTTTTTTTCAATATTTTCCAAAGTATCAAAAGGTGAATTCCAGGTTTTTAAAAGATTATAATA
>JAUWNO010000537.1 GCA_030612605.1 Armatimonadota bacterium | reverse complement strand
AAAATCCGCATTCTGATAGATCTGATAAAACTCTTCATCATACTGTAAAGTGATAAGATGATCAACATTTGGTGTGATTATAAATCCCTCTTTAAATTGCTCTAATAAATCATTCAGAGAAATATTATCAATATAACAATTCAGCAGCTTTAATCTTTCTTTCATTTACTCTCCGGTTTTTTCTACTTAATTATTTCAAGAGGTAATTCATAAAGAAAAAAATCATTTTCCTGTTCCCAGCTTTCGAATTTATATTTTGCACAAACCTTTTTTAATTTATTTAATTTCGGTATATTTATTTCAATAATTTTTTTCTTTTGTTTCTTGGCAAAATTGATTAGATATTTCAGTAATTCTGCGTAAACTAATTCATTTTCAGCTTCCAGGAAACTTATCCAGAAAATATCTTTATATTTCACTTTTGAACAAATCGCCACACCTTTAATTACATCATTTTCTTGAAAAGAAAGAATTTGTTCGTCATCATAGAATTGCTTCAGTAATTCTCTCGAATATGGATATACTGTCCAACTTTTACAGATAAAGTTTTTTGATAATTTTAAAAATAATGAATTTTCGATATATTTTAGAATTTTATTAAAATCTCTTGCTTTTGTTAAGTTTGAATGAACTTGAAATTTTTCAACTTTTTTCAATTCTAATTCTTTATGTGATAAATATAAAATTTTCTTAAATCCGAATTTTTCATTCAAACGGATCGAAGCTATATTATCAAAATAGGTAGAAAAACGAACAGATGTGATATTAGGATTTTGTTTCAGAATTTTCAGATAATAATGAGATAATTTTTCTCCCACACCTTTTACGTTTAGATCAGGATCTTTTCTGAGACCTTCCAACCAGATGTTTGTAGGAGTTAAGTATTTTAAATGTCCAAAACCGATAAGAATTTCATTTTCCCACAAACCGGCAAAAACACCATTCGGGTCTTGAACCCATTCATCAAAAACCTGCGGCAGATAATCGTCTCCTTCCCAGATTTTCGAAGCTATTTCGAGAACACGCTGTTTATCCTCAGGTTTTATTTTTCGTATCATAATTTAGCTAAATTGAATCTTTTCAGTTTTGTTTGCATTGCTCGTGGATTTTCCACATATTTTCTCAATTCGCTCCAGAATTCCTCTTGATGATTTTTTATTTTCGTGTGAACCAATTCATGCAATATCACATATTCTATGAGTTCTTCAGGAAGATTTACCAGCTTTATGTTCAGGCTGATATTATTCTTGGCTGAACAACTCCCCCACCTTGTTTTTTGAGAACGAAAAGATAAACGATTAAACTGGAAACCATATTTACGGGAAAAGTCATTTACTTTGTTTTCCAACATTATTTCAGCGTTAATTGTATTCCTTAAATTATCATCGGAATTTTGAGATGTAAATTTATTTCTCTCATCAATTTTTTTCAAATGTTTTTTTATCCAATTTGTCTTGGATTGAATAAATTCATTGGCAGTTTTGGAAGAAACATTTTTTGGAATTGTCACAAATATTTCTCCGGAACTTTTGATGGTAATACGCAAATGTTTAACTTTCTTGTTTTTTTTGAACTCAATGTATCCAATATCCTTAAAATGCTTCTTAAAAGCTTCCGGTTTCATCTCATTTCTGTCTAACCATTTATCTATTCTTGGTGGTTTGTAGTTTTCAAAAAGTTCCA
>JAUWNO010000176.1 GCA_030612605.1 Armatimonadota bacterium | reverse complement strand
GAATTGCACACCACAAAGAAAAAATCGCAAATAATGAATTTATGAGTTATAAAAAATACTAGTATTTTTTATAACTCATAAATTCATTATTTGCGATTTTTTCTTTGTGGTGTGCAATTCCAACTATAATGAAGAAAGTTCTTCCATAAAATATAATTTTCAAAAAATTTAAAAGAAAATGAGAAATCGGAATTCCTCGTTTTTTATGATTGCAATTTTTCAAACAAATTCCTTTACACGACCTGCAATATTAATAAATTTGCCAAATATAAATTCAAAAACTGAATTGATTTGATAAGAGAGGATGATGATAAAAACAGGAACATTCACGGCTGTTGGCAGTTGGTCATACACCGATGTTAACAAAGCTGTAGATTTAATATTGCAGAATTTCAAGGATTTACCAGCCTGGCCTCAATTGCCAAAAACAGATTTTTACGAAAATATGTATGTCCAATATTGTGAAGGATTGCCCTGTATTAAAATCGATCCTGAAAATGAGAAGATTTATTTCGATACTTCTCAAGATATTTTAGAACCAATCCAGCAGGTTTATGAAAATTATCTGACTGAAAATTATGAGTACTTTAAGATTTCCGAAAAGTATGCTAAGGGATTATACGATTTCAAAAGAAAAGTGCTGGCAAAAGGTAAGTTATCGATTGTAAAAGGACAAACTCTTGGACCTGTCAGCTTAGGATTAACCCTCACAGATGAAAACAAAAGATTGATTCTTTATAATGAACAGATAGCAGATGCAATCGTTAAAACCTGTGTTTGTAAAGCTGTCTGGCAGGCAAAATTCTTACAAGAAATTGCTGATAAAGTAGTAATTTTTATTGATGAACCCTATCTTGTTTCCTTTGGTTCTGCTTATGTGAATATCACCCGAAATCAAATTATAACTATGCTGAATGAGGTAATCGATAAACTGCATGAACTTGATGTCATTACCGGTGTTCATTGTTGCGGTAGTACAGATTGGTCTATTTTAATGGATACAAATGTTGATATTATAAATTTCGATGCTTATCTTTATTCGGATAGTTTGATGATATATTCTCAAAAAACCGATACTTTTCTTAGTAAAAACAAATATCTTGCCTGGGGGATTATTCCAACTTCAGAAGACAAAATTTTTTCCGAAACTCCTGAAAGTTTGTATGAAAAGCTGTTGATAAAACAAGATGAATTAGCTTCAACGGGTGTTGATAAAAACAACATTCTCAATAAAACCATCATTACTCCAGCTTGCGGTACCGGTTCATTATCCGAAAAAGCTGCGGATAGGGTTATCGAACTGCTGAAGAATGTTACGGAATTGTATAAAAAAGGATTATTTTAATGCCGAAACTGATCGGATTTATAGGTAAAGGTGGAACCGGAAAATCAACTCTCACCGCTCTTTTCCTGAAATATGTTCTTGAGAAAAACATCAAACCAATCCTGGTAATAGATGCTGATCCCAATAGTTGCCTACCTGAATTATTGAATTTAAAAGCAGATAAAACTATTGGCAGTATTCGACAGGAATTGCTCAATAAAAACAACGAAATAAGTGCATCTTTTTCTAAATATGATTATTGTGAATATGCCTTGAACAATGCCATTATTGAGTCAAAAGGATTTGATCTGGTTGCGATGGGTAGAACTGACGGTCCAGGTTGTTACTGTTACATCAACAACATTATTAAAACTATGATTGAAAAACTCAAAAGAAATTACAAACTTATTATTGTGGATTGCGAAGCAGGATTGGAGCATTTAAGCAGAAGAACCCTTGGCGATATTAATATTTCCTTTATTATAGCTGACCTCTCGCGAAAAGGAATATTAACAGGTGTAAAACAGGTTGAATTAATGAAGGAACTCGAAATTAAAACCGAAGAAAATTATCTCTTAATAAATAATGTGATTGAAGATAAATCTATAGATAACTTTGAAAATCTGATTCAGCAGACAAAAAATGAAAAACTGAAATATCTTGGAGTAATTCATCATGACGAAAATATCCTGAAATATGAACTAAATCAAAATTCTTTATTGGACCTTCCTGATGATTCAAAATCTTATCATGATTTGAAAAATATTATTACTAAAATTGATTTGTTTTAATCAAAGAAAGGAAATAGGAAATGTCCGAACAGATAATCAAACTCGCGATTCAAGGTTATTATGAGCAGTTGAAAGATACAAAAAAAATAATCTCAAAATATAAAAGCAAAATTCCTCCAGAAAATAAAATTGAATTTTCCGAAACTGCTTATAATTTACCTCTATATTTTGCCTTTACCGGTATGAAAATTCAGTCTCTTTTTGATTCTGAAAATCTAATCAAAGAAATAGAGAAAAAGAATTCAGACATTATTTCAACAGATATTGATCTAACTAAAACTCTGAGTTTAGGGATCGATACAATTATATTGCAAGAGCTGCAATTAGCAGTGGAATCTTCTGCTGGAGAGCAAATAAACTTTATTCCTGATAATGTTTTAAGGTCACTCGGGGTTCAACTTGTAAGAGGAGATATTTCCGGAATTGCTGTGATAATCGGTGCTGCCAGAGATGAAGAAACAGCGGTTGAGATCATTCGCTCCCTTCAGGAGAAAAATATTTTATCTGTTTTTGCTGCTAACTATGAAGGTAAAACAATGTTTGAGCAGCTTTCCAATCAAAATGTGGAAATGACGCTTGAAACCTATATTGTTCATCTTGGAAATAAAACCGAATCTGTAGTTTTAGGATTGAACTGGGCAGTAAGAGCAGCCTTAACTTATGGTGGATTAGAAGGTGGTCAGAAGGAAAAATGCCTGAAATACTGTGCAGAACGAATTCCAGCTTTTGCTTTGGTTTTAGGAGGAGTCGATGCCAAAAAAGTAGCGACTGCTGTGGGAGCAATCGCTATGGGATTCCCGACAATTTGTAATTTCGAAGTTCCGGAAATATCAGTTAAGGATGAGCAAGGATTTGAACAGAAGCTGCTGACCTTTGAGCTGGATTCCACTAAATTAGTGAAGAAATGTCTCGAGGTCCGAAACATCAAAGTAAAGGTCACTGAAGTTCCCATTCCGGTAAGATACAGTTCTGCATTTGAAGGTGAAAGGGTTAGAAAAGAGGATGTTGCTTTAGAATTTGGTGGAAAATATTCCACAGCCTTTGAATTTGTAGAGATGAAAAAAATGGATGAAATTGAAAATGGGAAAATAGAGGTTATTGGTAAAGAAATAGATGAGGTTGAAGAAGGTTCTGCTTTACCTCTGGGAATAGTAGTTTATGTAGCCGGCAAAAAAATGCAGAAGGATTTTGAACCGATAATTGAAATACGGTTTCATAACTTATTGAACCAGGCAACCGGAATTATGCATATCGGACATCGCAGTCTTATCTGGCTCAGAATCAGCAAAGAAGCTAAAAAAGCGGGATTTAAAATCAAACATCTGGGAACAATCCTGCAAACAAAATTTCTCGATGAATTTCATTCGATAATAGATAAAGTTGAGATTCATATTTATACTGAACTGGAAATGGTTAATAAATATATGCCAACTGCTGATAAACTTTATAAAGAACGTGATCTGCGCATGGGAGCTATGACTGATGAGAGCGTGGATAAATTTTATTCCTGCACTCTCTGCCAGTCTTTTGCCCCGAATCATGTTTGCGTCATTACTCCAGAGCGTCTCGGTCTTTGCGGAGCTTACAACTGGCTTGATGGAAAAGCAGCTTTTCAGATCAGTCCCACAGGACCAAACCAGCCGGTGGAAAAAGGTGAAGTTATCGATGCAGAAATTGGTGAATGGAAAGGAGTTAATGAATTCGTTTATAAAGCCTCAAATAATACACTGGAAAGGTTTAGTGCTTACTCTTTGATAAAATATCCGATGACCTCCTGCGGCTGTTTTGAATGCATTATTGCCATCCTGCCGGGAACAGGTGGTTTTATGATTGTAGATCGTACTTTTCTGGAAATGACACCCTGCGGTATGACTTTTTCCACTCTTGCCGGAGTTGTGGGAGGTGGACAGCAAACTCCCGGATTTCTCGGAATTGGCTTGAATTATATTATTAGTAAAAAATTCGTTTCTGCAGAAGGAGGTTTGAAACGCTTGGTTTGGATGCCTTCTTATATTAAAGAAAGATTCAGGGAGAAACTTGATAAGCGAGCTGAAGAATTAGATTTTCCGGATTTAGTGGATAAGATTGCAGATGAAACCATCTGTTCAGATTTAGCAGGATTGATTGAATTTTTAGCTGAAAAAGATCATCCAGCACTCAAAATGGGTGAGATGATATAGAAAATTTACCTCTCGTGTCCAAGCCCCAGCTTGGATACGAAACACATTCCCAATCGGGGGATTGACTTCTGGTTTCCAAGCCCCAGCTTGGAAACCTAACACATTCCCAATCAGGGGATTGGGAACGAGAGAGAGAAAGGGGATTGGGAACGAGAGAGAGAAGCTGGGGATTGGGAACGAGAAGGATAGACCAGAATATGGAATTTGAAAAAGCGGTTGAACAATGGAAAGGAAAAGTTCAGGAAATCAAATTATCCGATAAAGTAAAAATCGGTGGAGAGCAGGTTTTCCCAAATTATAGTTTTGATGGAAAATGCTCCAATAAACCTGCTGTGGCAATTGAAATAAATGATTTATTTCCCGAAAAATGGCCAGAAAGTCTTAAAGAAATCTGGAATACTGAAACCTTAAAATCACCAGTTGATTGGGCAAAAAAAGCAGAAAAAGAATGTGGAGCTGACATCATCTTTTTTGATATGATCGGTACACATCAGGACAGAGAAAATATATCTGCCATTCAAGCTGCAGAAAATATGAATTCAATTCTAAAAGCTGTAGAAACTCCGGTAATTGTGCGACCCAGCGGAAATGTGATGAAACAGAATGAAATTATAATTAAGTGTTGTGAATTATCTGAAAGACAAATTATTATTGGCTCTGCAAAGGAAGATAATTACAGAACAATCACAGCTTCTGCTCTCGCTGGTAATCATTTCATTATTGCTGAATCTCCAATAGATGTTAACATTCAGAAACAACTCAATATCCTGATAACTCAAATGAATTTCCCGATTGAAAGAATTATTATGGATCCGCTTACGGGTGGATTGGGTTATGGTTTTGAATATACTTATTCTGTAATGGAACGAATCCGATTACAGACTTTTTTAGATGATTCCTTTATGATTCCACCCATGATCTGCTGTGTGGGACAGGAAACCTGGAAAATCAAGGAAATAAAAATTGAAGACAAAAAATATGGCAGCAAAGCGGATCGAGCAATAAATTGGGAAACAACAACAGCGATTGGTTTGATACTTTCAGGAGCAAACATCGTTGTG
>JAUWNO010000531.1 GCA_030612605.1 Armatimonadota bacterium | reverse complement strand
TCTGAATTTATAGTTTGAGCAGATTTGATTTCGATTGGAATCGGTGCTAAACCAGTTTCATAGATCAAGTCGATTTCATTTCCAATATTATCTCTAAAATAATACAGGTTGCTCCTTTTACCTTGGTTATATCTATTTTTCAAAAACTCAATGACCACGAAAGTTTCAAATAATTCACCTTTCAGAGGATGAGCTTGGAGTTGATCTTTATTTTGTATTCCAATAAGATGAGCAGCGAGTCCAACGTCGAGGAAGTATAATTTCGGAGATTTCCTGATGCGTTTATTGTAATTTTTATAATAAGGTGGCAAAAGGAAAATGATATAACTTGCCATTGCAACGGATGTCCATTCTTTCACTGTTTTGTTATCGAGCCCAAGTTCATTACCAATACTGCTGAAGTTTACTATCTGTCCCGTTCTTCCTGCACAAAGTTGTAGAAAACGGTGGAACTGCATCAAATCATGCACTTTGGTTATAGAACGAACATCTTTTTCTACATAAGTTTCAAGATAGCTGGATAAGAATAATTCAGGTCGGATATTCTGATCAAAAATCCTGGGATAAAAACCTTTATATAAGACTTCATTTTGAGGGATAAAAGTTCTACCGTAAATTTCCGAATAGGAAAAAGGAAGCAGTTTAAGAATACCGGTTCTTCCTGCAAGAGATTGTGAAATTGAACTTAAATATTCAAATTGGTTGCTTCCTGTTAAGATGAATCTGCCGTTTCTTTGTTCCGAATCTACAATCGTTTGAATGTATGACAAAAGAGAGGGAACTTTCTGGATTTCATCGATAATTACACTATCTTGGAATTTCGATAAAAAATCTCGCGGGTCCTTGTCAGCGTGTTCCCGGGTATCAAGTTCTTCCAGAGAAACATAATCCATTTCCGGATAGGTTTGTTTCACGAGAGTTGTTTTGCCGGATTGACGAGGTCCGGTAATTGTTACCACTGGAAAAGAGTTCATCATTTCTTTCAGCAGACTCTGAATATCTCTTTTAATCATTGTTTTCTCTATTCTTTACATTTTGGGAATTTAATTCCTAATTTGTAAACAATAGATAGTATGTCAAGTTTTTAAACCTTTCAATGGGTTCAAGTGTTCAGGGTTCAAGGGTTCAGAGTTAAAGGTTCAAGGGTTCAAGGGTTCAAGGTTCACGAATTCACTGGTTCAGGGTTCAGGGTTCAAAGGTTCAGGGTTCAGAGGTTCAGTGTTGAGATGATAAAAGTTTACCTGCCGAAGGCACGGTCTCTTTCAACTTTTCTTTAATTTTGTATTTGGAATTTGATATTTGGATTTTATTTGCCCTGTTAAATAAATCGCAGATTTAATGCGAAGCATTATTTAACAGGGTGAATTATTTATTATTTGTAATTTGTTATTTTATTTTTTCAGAGGTTCAAGGATTCAACTGATTACGAAGTTTCTGCTTCGTGATCATATAACGCAGAGCGTCGGACTATTGTATCCCCACGCAGGAGCGTGGGAACAAGAAGAAATTAATAAATTTATCTTCTGTAACTTTTCTGAAAAATTCTTCTGACCAAAGATTCAAAGTCTCAGGATTCTTTATAAATGGGAGAACATCCTTTTTTGCCTGTGAAAAGTCTATTTCTGCGAATTTATTCATAAGCATTTTTTTTAGCATTTCTTTTGTTAAAGTTTCTCCTTCTTTTAAATTATCAGTTTGCTTCATCCGATAAGAAAGATGAGTTAAAT
>JAUWNO010000436.1 GCA_030612605.1 Armatimonadota bacterium | reverse complement strand
TTTCCCAATATTTTAATTCCCTCGAATTCGGGAGAATTATTTTGTGCGTCTCCTGTGCGATATGCACAATACCTGTGCATTCCCCTACTGACCTGCCTAAATTTCTCATCTTTTTGTGCACCTCTAGCAAGTGTACATAGGTGCTATGCATTTCATCACTTCCCAGTGTCCGCCTTTGTCGGAGCCCATACGCTTTATTCTACCTTCTTTTTTTAGCTTTGCTATGCCATTCTACTCCTTTGGGTGAAATTCCTACAATTTCAGCCAATTCTTTTATCGTAATATACGGTGTTGCTTTTAAAACAGACAAATTTTTCTACCTAGTTTTCTACCTAGTTTTTACCCTAGTTTTCTCCGACATTTTCTCCGACATCTATAACCACCTTTTTTAGGTTTTCCAGAATCAAAGCATTGAGTCTTTCTTCCTCTTTCAACTGTTCTTCAAACTCGGTTTTTAGTTTGGTGAAGCGCTCATTGAAATCAAAATCATCTTCTTCGTCCGGCAGGCCAACATACCGCCCCGGTGTCAGCACATAATCCAAATCCCTTACCCGTTCAATTAAGGCAGAATTACAGAATCCTTTGACGTCTTCATAATCACCGTCCGAATTACGCCAGGTGTGATATGTTTCTGCTATTTCCCGTATATCTTCTTTTGAAAATTCACGCGTCCTGCGATTTATCAGATGTCCCATGTTCCGAGCATCGATAAAAAGTATCTCATTAGTGCGGTTGCGGAACTTGCCGTTGGCTTTGTTCCGACTTAAAAACCAGAGACTTGCGGGAATCTGAGTGTTTAAAAACAATTTTGCAGGTAAATTTACTATGCAGTCTACCAAACCAGATTCAATAATGTTTTTTCGTATTTCATATTCTCCATTTGTTTTGGTGGTTAATGATCCTTTAGCCAAAACAAAACCCGTCTGTCCGCTTGGACTTAGATGGTAAATAAAGTGTTGTATCCATGCATAGTTTGCATTTCCGGTAGGTGGTGTGCCGTGTTTCCATCTTCCGTCTTTTCTGAGCAGGTCACCGCTCCAGTCGCTGTCATTAAAGGGTGGATTGGCAATTACATAATCCGCTTTTAAGTCCTTGTGTACATTATTTAAAAATGAGCCTTCGTTGTTCCACTTTATTTGCGAACTGTCTATTTCCCTAATGGCAAGATTCATCTTGCAAAGTCGCCATGTTGTTTGGTTACTTTCCTGCCCGTAAATGGAAATGTCGTTTACCTTGCCCTGATGTTCCTTTACAAATTTTTCGGAATGAACGAACATTCCACCTGAACCACAGCACGGGTCAAAAATACGACCTTTGTATGGCTCCAGCATTTCTATAAGTAATTCAACAACACTTCTTGGAGTGTAGAACTGCCCGCCCTTTTTGCCTTCAGCTAAAGCAAATTCCCCAAGGAAATATTCAAAAACATGACCTAAAATATCGTAACTTCTGGCTTTTGCTTTACCAAGGGCAATGTTACCTATAAGGTCAATCAATCCGCCTAAACTTGTCGGATCAAGATTCCCCCTTGCGTAAACTTTGGGTAACACATCTTTCAACGACGGGTTCTCTTTTTCGATAACATCCATAGCGTTGTCAATATCTTTGCCTATTTCCGGCAGCTTAGCCCTTGATTGCAGATAGAACCAGCGGGCAGAAGGGGGCACGAAAAAGACATTTTCAGCCTTATATTCGTCCCTATCTTCAGGGTCAGCACCGGCATATTCGCGTTCCCCCGCTTTTAGTTTTTCGTGTAGTTCCTCAAAGGCATCGGAAATATATTTTAAAAATATCAGACCCAATGCGATGTGTTTGTATTCAGCAGCATCAATATTTTTTCGGAGTTTATTCGCCGCCTTCCATAATTGTTTTTCAATAGGTTCTTTTTTAGTGTTGTTTTTTACCATGTTACCATCCGTTTTTTTATATTATTGCATTTGATTTTACAATGGATATCTTTTTTTAATTTAAAACAATTTTTTGTTTTATTATACCTTCAGTAATCCTTTTCAGTGTAAAAATTGTTCAATCGTTAAATTGGGTTTTTATTTGTAATATACATACAATATCATAATACAATGAAAGTTATACAAAATCCTTCTTTTTTTGAAAAAAAGTTATAAGATGTTTGCGTTCTCGCTTTTCATTTTATCACTTCCCAGAGTCCGCCTTTATCGGGGCCGATGCGCTTTATTCTGCCTTCTTTTTTGAGTTTTACTATTTGCCATTCTACTCCTTTTTGTGAAATTCCTACAATTTCCGCCAGTTCATTTATCGTAATATATGGTGTTGTTTTTAAAATAGACAAAATTTTCTCC
>JAUWNO010000035.1 GCA_030612605.1 Armatimonadota bacterium | reverse complement strand
GTTCAGTTCCTGTAGATAATATAGAATTTGATTCTATAAATAAAGAGATTAAACTTGAGAATTATCCTAATCCGTTTAATCCTTCTACAACAATTTCTTTTAATGTTTCTTGCCAAGACGCAAAGGACGCAGAGAATACGGAGTTAACGATCTACAATTTGAAAGGACAGCAGGTGAAAACACTTATCAATGAAAAATTGTCTGCTGAAAATCATCAAGTAGTTTGGGATGGAAAGGATGAGAACGGAAAAACTGTTACTTCCGGTATTTATTTCTATGAAATGAATTCTGGGAAATTTTCAAGCACGAAGAAAATGATCTTACTCAAATGAACTTGCGAATGGTTCTATACCTTCGCAATGGTTTCATGATATTGGTTCAGAGTTGTAGTCTGAACGAAACATTTTGGTTCAATCCGGCAGTTGCCGGATTGAACCTGCAATAAGTTTCACCTGATTATTTCAGATTGAACAAGCAATAAAATTTGAGAAGCAAGTAAAAAAAAATTATTAGTTTACTTCACCTTCATCATTCACTAACTGTTGTAGCTGAAAATATTTCAGCATTTTTTTGTTTCAAACTCGAAAAGAATTGACACGATATTCATATTTTCAGGAAATCATTCCGTAGAATTTAAAAGAGTTCTGCAAAATAAAAAAAAATCACCTCACCTTCAGTCTTCGTTCCGATAAATCGGACTACGACCTGACAGGAAATCCTTTCCGGCAGCTGCCGGAGAGGAAGTTTCTCCTTCTCCTCGATAGGAGAAGGTCGGGATGAGGTGGAAATAAAAAAAATGGAGGAAAATCATGAAAAAATTATTTATTATTGGATTGTTTTTAATCATTACTTCAATTTGTCTGGCTCAAACTATTTACGAAATACAATACACCACAGACCCATCAGGAGATTCACCTTATGCTGGTCAAACAGTTACTACAAGCGGAATTGTAACAGGTGTAGGATATGGTGACTACAACACAAACTTCTTCATCTCAATGCCTGCTGGAGGTCCCTGGAGCGGTTTGTATATTTATAGTGCGGATATTGAACCGCTTCTGGGAGATGAGGTTGAAGTAACCGGAGAAGTTTCCGAATATTATGGTTGGACAGAAATCGGTTTTGGAGCAGCTACTGTGCTGAGTTCAGGAAACCCGCTTCCAGATCCAACCCAAATTACTACATTACAGCTCTCCACTGAAGAAGCTTATGAAAGCGTTCTGACTCAGATAAATAACGTCACAGTTACAACCACACCAAATTCTTACGGTGAATGGTTTGTTGATGATGGCTCCGGTGAATGCCAGATAGATGATGGATTTTATACTTACGGACCCATTAATGTTGGTGACCAATTCATCTCAATCACCGGTCTTGTAGATTACAGTTATTCGGAATATTCTCTTAATCCACGTGAAAACGCTGATTTTATTCCGGATGATGACCTGAATCCTCCGGAAATTGTGAGTGTTATTGCAATTAATGAGACAACTGTTGAAGTTACATTTTCCGAAGAAGTAGAACAAACAAGTGCAGAAAATACAGCAAATTATTCAATTGTTGCCAGGGATGTCATAGTGGAAAATGCAGAATTAAATCTGGCAAATCCAACCATTGTTACACTCACAGTATCCGGAATGACAATTGGAGCTTATACGATCACAATCGATGGTGTGGAAGACTTAAGCGGAAATGCCATGGATAATGTTAGTTTCGATTTCTATTATGCGGTTGCTGCTCAAGTTGGAGATGTGGTTATCAACGAAGTTGGTGAACCCTATGAAATGCCGAATACCTGGCAAGACAGCTACCTGGAGCTTTTTAATACCACAGATGCTCCAATCGACGTAAGCGGGTGGCTGGTCTGGAGTATCAATACTGCTTCGGATGCCACCTCATCATTTGAATTTCCGTCCGGAACATTCATAGAACCTGATGGATTTTTGCTCGCAACCAGGAATAAGACTCTGTTCCTTGAAGATTATGGAACTTATGTTAATGTAGCTATTGTTCCCGATCCTGCCAACACTACCGGAACAGGTGTGTATATCGCTGAAAATTATTATTTCAAAATCGTATCAACAACTGCTCTGGTAATTGATTCAACCAGCGTAACAATTTTCTGGAATAGTTTAGTTCATGAAAAAACCGAACCCACAGCAAATGGTGGTTTGGATGAAAACTGGTATCTTACCTATCAATTTGATCCGGTTCAGGGAACACCCGGACAACCCAATTCTCAGGAACCGACTCCTGAACCTTATACTATCTATCAGCTCCAAACTGAAGACCATGACGGAGAATATGTGATATCTTCCGGAATTGTTACTGCAGTTTATGATGGATTCTGTACAATTCAGGATGGAACCGGCAATTACTCCGGAATCTGGATTGAGAATCCGGATGCTGGCATAAACATCGGAGATGAATTGGAAGTTATTGGCACAGTAAATGGATTGCCGGCAGATGATATTACTATCATTCTGGCAACATCTTCACCAGTTATCAGCACTGGAAATCCATTACCTGCGGAAGAGCTGTTATCAACTGAAGATGCTGCTTTGAGCCAGTGGGATGGAGTTCTGGTAAAAGTAATTGGACCATGCGATAATGAAAATCCCGACGAACCGGAAGATTATGGCGAGTGGACAGTTGATGACGGAACAGGTTCGATCAGGATCGATGATCTTGGCTACCTGTACGAACCAACTCTGGGAATTATCTATGAAGTAACCGGACCGCGTTATTATTCTTATGGAAACGTTAAAATCGAACCCAGAGATGAAAATGACGTATTAATATTCTCTCCTCCGGATCCTGCTACAAATCCAAACCCGGAACATGAAGCTATCAATGTTTCCATTAATACAGATTTGAGCTGGTCTAATGGTAATAATACCGAACTAATAGATTTATATTTCGGTAATGTTGATCCTCCTCCACTTGTTCTGGAAAATAACGCTCCCATTGAAACTTATGATCCCGGAATTCTGGTTTATGAAGAAACTTACTTTTGGAAAGTGGTTTGCAAAAATGTTGCTGGCAATTCAACTGCTGATACCTGGAATTTCACAACTGAAATTGAAAATATCCCTCCACCTGATCCTGCTACAAATCCAGACCCGGAAAATGGTGCAATGAATGTTTCTATCGAAATCGATTTGAGTTGGACAAACGGAACAAACACAAATTTGATCGATCTCTATTTTGGAAATGTAAATCCTCCTCCACTTGTTCTGGAAAATAACGCTCCCATCGAAACTTATGATCCTGGTGTTCTGGGTTATGAAGAAACTTATTATTGGAAGGTTGTTTGCAAAAATGCTGGAGGATCCTCAACTTCTGATCTCTGGAATTTCACAACTGAAATTATTCCTCCTCCTGATCCTGCTACAAATCCGAATCCGGAAAATGGTGCAATCGATGTTTCTATCGAAACTGATTTGATTTGGACAAACGGAACAAACACAAATCTGATCGATCTCTATTTTGGAAATGTAAATCCTCCTCCACTAATTCTGGAAAATAATGCTCCCATAGAAACTTATGATCCCGGAATTCTGGTTTATGAAGAAACTTATTATTGGAAGGTTGTTTGCAAAAATGACGGAGGATCCTCAACTGCTGATATTTGGAATTTTACTACTGAAACAGAAGCATCATCGGATGGTTCGATTCCATCGGTTACAACGTTAATCGGAAACTTCCCGAATCCGTTTAATCCGTCCACAACTATCAGCTATCAGCTTTCAAAGAGCAGCCTGGTTGAACTTTCAATCTTTAACCTCAAAGGTCAATTGATAAAAACTCTGGTAAATGAATTCAAAGAAATAGGACAATATTCAATTATCTGGGAAGCAGGAGAATGCAGTTCAGGAATATATTTTTATCAACTAAAAACAAGTGAAAATAGAATAATGAAAAAAATGTTATTAGTTAAATAATGACATCTTTTAAAATAGCTCTTGTATCCAAGCCCCAGCTTGGATACAAATAATCAACGCGATGAGTAAGTTTCCAAGCTGGGGCTTGGAAACCAGAATATTAAGTGGACATTTTTGACTCATTTAAGTAAGTGTATAGCTCTTTGAGCTGATCGAAGTAAAAGCCATCGATGTATTCGATGGCTTTTTTTGATAAATTCTCATCAACCATTTCCTTAACTTGAATTAATTTATTTGACACCAAATACAGAAATTTTTTTTTTAGAATGATTCATTCAACTCGCAATAGAACATTATTTTTGAGGAGGTATTTTATGAAGACCAAAATTTTATTTTTTCTTCTGATTCTATTACCTGTGATTCTAACCTGCCAAACAGATTGGATTTTGTTAGATTCAGGAACAACCCAAAACCTGAATTCAGTTTATTTCTTTGATGCCAATATTGGTTTAATTGTTGGAGATAATGGACTGATTTTAAGAACCACAAACGGTGGAGAAACCTGGGACAATATAACTTCCGCAACTTCTAACCACCTCAATGGAGTTTCTTTCGTGAATGCAGACATCGCTGTTGTGGTTGGCGATGGACAAACTATTTTACGTACAATTGATGGTGGAACGAACTGGGTTCCAATAACATGTGGAGTGTATTGTAATCTTATTTCCATAGATATTGATGTTAGTGGAAATGGCATTGCCGGTGGCACCGACCAAACAATCCTCAAAACAGATGATGCGGGAGCAACCTGGTCTATTACCCAGACAGGCTATATGGGTGGAGGCTGGCAAGGAGCTCAAATGGTAGATGGCTCTATTGGATTTGTCTTTGGTTCAAACTCCATTTTCCAACCATTTGTAGGAAAAACCACTAATTCCGGTGCAAGTTTCAGTTTTTACAATTTTTATTTTGTGCAGGGTACTGTAAGTTTTGAGGGCAAGCTTTATGACGGTTACTTTTTTGATGATTTTAACGGTATTACAGCAGGCAGAAGATGGGATGGCTTTGGCTGTATTTCATCTACTTCAAATCTTAGTAACTGGACAACTCAACACTTCCCAGCTTCATTTTATGGTATAGATTTCTCTACTGAAACCGATGGCTATGTGGTAGGAAACAACGGAACGATCCTTCATACTACAGATGGCGGAACTATCTGGGAAGCTGAAGATTCGGGTGTTTTTTCGCAATTAAATTCTGTAGTTTTCTTAAATGAAAGTTTGGGATTTATAGCTGGCAACAATGGTGTGATTCTGAAAAAGCAAGAAAACACTATTTATGTTTCAGGTGATGTCAGCGGAGTTTGGAGTGCAGATACAGTTTATGTGGTTGGAGAAATTACTATCCCAGCAGAAGAAACTCTCTATATCGAACCCTGTGTAGATGTGATTTTCAACGGACATTATAAATTCATTATCAATGGTTATCTGGAAGCAATTGGAACAGAAGCTGATTCCATACTTTTCACTGCTGCAGATACAACTGAAGGCTGGCATAGTTTAAGGTTCATTGACGCACCGGACAGTAGTCATCTTGCCTATTGCACTTTTCAGTATGGACGGGCTACAGGACAAAATCATGACTTTCATGGTGGTGGGATTTTTTGTTATAATTCGAATCCCAGTTTGAAATATGTTACCATGCAAAGTAATTACGCTGAAGCTGGTGGTGGGATTTATTGTAAAAATTCAAATCCATGTTTAGAAAATGTTACAATAACAAATAATTCTGCTGATTTTCATGGAGGTGGGATTGACTGTATATGGTCAAATCCAAGTTTAATAAATGTCACTATATCAGATAATTCTGCTTTAAGTAGTGGTGGAGGAAATTTCTGTTTTGGTTCCAATCCAAGTTTTGTAAATGTTACAATATCAGGTAATTATGCCGGTTATAATGGTGGTGGGATTTACTGCATTAGTTCGAATCCGAATTTGAAAAATGTTATTATAAAAGATAATTCTTCTAATAATGATGGTGGGGGAATATACTGTACATCTGATTCCAATCCGAGTTTAGAGAATGTTACAATAATAGGTAATTCTGCAAGCACACAGGGAGGTGGAATTTACTGTTATGGCAACTCTAATCCGGTTTTAATAAATTCTATTCTTTGGAATAACTCACCAGAAGAGATTTTTTTTCATGAAATATGGGATCCAAATACAATCACAATATCCTATTCAGATATTCAAAGTGGAGAAACAGGAATTATAACAAACAATAACGGCACAGTTTACTGGCTGGAAGGAAACATTGATTCAGAACCATTATTTTTGGGAACTGGAGAATATCCTTATTCTTTATCAGATGATTCTCCCTGTGTTAATGCCGGAACGCCGGATACAACCGGTTTGAATTTGCCGGAATTCGACCTGGCTGGAAACCCCAGAATTTTTGGTGGAAGAATCGATATGGGTGCTTATGAAAACCAGAATGTTGTTGTAGGTATCGAAGATTATTTTGAATTACATCCGGCAGCTGCCGGATTCAAATTATCTAATTTTCCAAATCCGTTTAATCCGAAAACAACGATTTCTTTCTATACCACAGAGAGCACGGAGAACACGGAGATTACAATTTATAATATTAAGGGAAAGAAAGTTAAGACTTTGGAGTGTGGAGAGTCTCTCGCCACAATAGCCGACGGAGTCGGCTACTCCATATCATGGGATGGAAAAGATGAAAATAATCAACCTGTTTCTAGTGGAATTTATTTGTATAAATTGAAAGCTGGTGATTTTGAAGAAACAAAGAAAATGATTTTAATTAAATAAACTGGAGGAGATCATGAAAAGGTTTATTATTTTATTTATATTCACAACTTTCTATGGTTTATTAAATGCGGATACTATCATTGTATCTGGTGATGTCTCCGGTATCTGGAGTGCGGATACTGTGATGGTTATTGGAGATTTAACAATTCCTGATGGAGAAGCTTTAACAATTGATCCAGGAACTTATATTGAATTCCAGGATTTATATAGCTTTGATATTCAAGGCTGTTTACTTGCTGTTGGAACAGAACAGGACACTATAATTTTTACTGCAATAGATACCTGGCATGGAATTCAATTTAATGAAACTCCAGCTACAAATGATTCTTCTAAAATTATATATTGTAAATTGCATTATGTTAGCCCTGATAATACCAGTAGAGGAGCAGCAACTGTAATCAATTTCAGTAAGCTCTTAATCTCTTATTGTCTTATTTCTGATAATAATCTTGAATATATCAGTGGAGGTGGAATTTCGTGTGTAGATTATTCAAATCCAATAATCGAATATAATATAATCCGTAATAATTCTTCTGCTATAGGTGCTGGAATTTACTGCAATAATTATTCTCATCCAATAATCAAATATAACTCAATCATAAATAATAATGCAGATCTAACAGGAGGTGGCATAGTTTGTCGTAATCATAGCAGCCCGTTAATAGCTAATAATATCATAAGTGAAAATTGGGGAGCAATGGCAGGTGGCGGGATTTGTTGTGAAAGTTATTCCAGTCCTACAATTATCAATAACATAATTAGTTACAATTCTGCTTTACTTTGTATCATACAAGCCAATGGAGGAGGAATTTATTTGCACAATTCCAATTCTCTGATTATTAATAATTTAATTGTTGGTAATTCGACTATTGATTATGGTGGAGGTATATGCTGTTATGAATCAAATTCAATAATTATTAATAATTTAATTCTTGGTAATTCGACTGGTGAGTATGGCGGTGGTATATGTTGTTATGAATCAAATCCAATGATTATTAATAATACAATAATAGAGAATTCGAGTAATATTGCTGGAGGATTATGTTGCGCAAGTTCAGATCCTATCGTTACAAACTCAATTATATGGAATAATGGAGAAAGTAATATATTAGCCGATCTCTATAGCAATCCTATCGTTACTTATTGTGATATACAAGGTGGTTATACAGGCGAAGGTAATATAGATATCAATCCTCTATTTACTGGAACTGGAGAACATCCTTATTCTTTATTAGATGATTCTCCATGTGTTAATGCTGGAACACCGGATACAACAGGTTTGAATTTACCTGAATTTGACCTGGCTGGAAATGCCAGAATTTTTGGTGGAAGAATCGATATGGGTGCTTATGAAAACCAGAATGTTGTTGTTGGAATTGAAGGTAATTCAGAACTACAAATTTCGAATTTCAAATTATCAAATTACCCAAATCCGTTTAATCCGGAAACAACGATTTCTTTTAACATTTCTCGCAAAGACGCAAAGGACGCAAAGATTGAGATTTATAATTTGAAAGGGCAAAAAGTGAAAACAATTAATTCATTCCCAAATCTCGATTTATCGGGAGAAACGAGAGAAGTTATCTGGGACGGCACCGATAACAACGGAAAACCCGTCTCATCAGGAATCTATTTTTATAAACTAAAATCAGGAGATTTTGAGCAAACAAAAAAAATGCTCCTGATGAAATAAACTCACGCATTTCACAGAATAAATATTAATGAAATAATTGGAGGAGATCATGAAAAAGTTCTATTTATTTTTATTTATTACGCTTTTTTCATGTGTTAGTCTATTTGCTGATTGGACAGAAATGCAGAAAATTCTCGCATCCGATGGAGCTTATGGTGATAGTTTGGGTTATTCAGTTTCCATTAATGGAGATTATGCTGTGATTGGTGCCTTTAAGGATGATGATAATGGAGAAGATTCTGGTTCTGCTTATATATTTCAAAGAGTAGGATCCACTTGGTCAGAACAGACAAAAATAACCGCTTCAGAGGGTGCTTCTTTTGATTATTTCGGTTATTCAGTGTCTATTGATGGAGATTATTCTGTGATTGGTGTTCCTTACGATAATGTTTTGGATACTGGTTCTGCTTATATATTTCATAGTAATGGAAATACCTGGACTGAGCAAGCAAAAATAACTGCTTCTGATGGGGATTATCAAGATAGATTCGGAAGTTCAGTTTCCATACATGGAGATTATGTTTTAATTGGTGCACCTACTGATGACTGGAAGGGTTCTGCTTATATATTTCATAGAAATGGTACAACCTGGACAGAGCAGGTTAAACTAACTGCATCCGATGGTGAAGGCTATGATGATTATGGCTATTCAGTTTCCATATCAGGAGATTATGCTGTGATTGGCGTTAGGGCTGATGATGATAATGGTGCAAATTCTGGTTCTGCTTATATCTTTTATAGAAATGGAATCACTTGGTCTGAACAGGCAAAGATAACTGCATCTGATGGTGCAGCTTTTGATTTTTTCGGATATTCAGTTTCCATATCAGGAGATTATGCTGTGTTTGGTGCTTATGGTGATGATGATAATGGTTATTATTCCGGTTCTGCTTATATGTTTCATAGAATAGGAATAACCTGGTCTGAGCAAGCAAAAATAATCGCATCTGATGGTGATTATTGCGATATTTTCGGTAAATCAGTTTCCATATCAGGGGATTATGCTGTAATAAGTGCTTATCGTGATGATGATAATGGTTATGATTCAGGTTCTGCATATATCTTTTATAATGATGGTGTCTCTGTTGAAGAAGAACATGAGAATATAATTGTTCAAACATTACTTATTGGTAATTATCCCAATCCGTTCAACCCATTCACAACTATCTCTTTTACCACAGAGCACACCAGCCTTCGGAACGCTTCGGCTTGGCAGGCGGAGAACACGGAGTTGATAATTTATAATCTCAAAGGACAAAAAGTGAAAACTTTCCCCATAAACTCATCCACCCATACACCCATAAATTCGGTAGTTTGGGATGGTAGAGATGAAAATAATCAACTTGTTGAAAATGGAATCTATTTCTATACGTTTAAAGCAGGTAAATTCGAAGAAACAAGGAAAATGATTTTATTGAAATAATTAATTCTGAAGTACTTCTAACAGTTCAGGAATCATATCGTCACAAGAAGTTTTTGCAGTATTTTGGAAAGCTTTCAATCCTGCTTTCTCGTAGCTCAATCCCTGTCCACTGATGTTATTATTTGAGCTTTTATAAATTTCTTCTTCAGAAATCATGTCTATTGCGGAGAAGGATAAATCCACAAACGAAGTGTACATACCAAACATTTCCGATCCTTCTCTGGAACGGGCATTGATCGTGATAAAAATATCCGCACTGCTTTTATCCTCAGCAAAAGTGAATCCCTTTTCTGATAATTGATTTTTAAGTTCCGGTTCGATATGTAAAACTGTTAAAATCTTACCAAGATTTGTTTCATTGGATTCGATATAAAAAGTTAATCCGGAAACATTTAGAATTATTTTAGTGGTTGGAACTGGAAAACTCTTGAGAATATTCTGATAAATAAAAGACGTGCTGTCTTGATTAATAAATCTTGAAATATCCAGTTCTGTTTGAATTATCTTCATTTTTTTAGATTAAATTACTCTACTGACTTTTGATTTACCAATCCCATTATCGTCTGTTCTTACATCCTGAATCAAATCTCCAGAACCCAAGAGAAAAGAGAAATAAAGTGGAAGATTTGAGATTGGAGTTTGGATTCCATCTTCATCATTATAAATTGCTGTGACCTGTAAAAATTGTTTTATCGGTTTATTTTTTTTTGCATCTAATGTCGGATTTTGAGGTTCTAAATCTATGCTTGAAAGTAGGTTCTGGATGGAAAAATATATTTCGTTATTCAAATAGATTGTTGATCCTCTGAATGTAGTTTCCAGGCTTTCACCAATATATTTTTCGATTGGATTCAGAGATTGAAGATAATAGAGTAAAGCCTTTTCAATGTTCTTTTTTTCTTCATTTATTTTAGCTTCAGAAAAAAGATCCATAGATAGACTAATAGCTTTATCAATCTTTTCCTGCTTTAGTTGTTTGTATAGTTCTTTTGAAAGTTGATAATAAACCCAGTATTCCTTTTTGTCCTGCCAGGTATCAACAAGTTCATATCCATCTAATTCAGCTTGAGTAGTAGATCTTATCTGCGATCTGAATTCATCTTCGACCATTCCGGCTTTTTCCACAATATTACTGATTACTTCTCCGGTTATATTGACTGTAATTTCCGAAGAGAGATTTTTGAGAGCGTTGTTTTTTGCTATTTCGATATGGTCGTTGTTATCTTTGATTTTTTGAGCAAAACCAATTCCTATGTAATATTCTGAATCTATTGGTCGATTTTTTACCCAATCCGGTGATTTCTTCGCAAAAATGGTATTAAAATGAAATATTACAAATAAAATTAGCAGAAGTCGAAATTTTATCTTCATCCTCAAACCCCTCTTCTAGAAATAGTAAATTAAAGAAAGTGTTATTGTATT
>JAUWNO010000198.1 GCA_030612605.1 Armatimonadota bacterium | reverse complement strand
AGCAAGGTGATAGTTCTATTAAGATGAAAACAAAAATCTAGAACATCGGAATGTTCAGTTTGCTGATCTTCCGATTGTACGGGCAAGAACTTCTCTACATTCCGAAGATTCGACAAGTCGAAACATTCGGAAGTTGGAAATTGTTTTCATAGGAGTAGTCCGGCAGTTACCGGATGGTCTTGACTTAAGTTGAAAAAGGATAAGTTTCAACTTAATTTTCTTACCTCGAGTCGAATCCGAAGGTTTCGACTCGAAAGGATATCAGATTTTTTCTTCACAGAGTTCGAGTAAAACTCCGTGTGTTGAATTCGGATGCAAAAAGGCAATTTCTGAGTTATGAGCACCCTTGCGAGGAACTTTATCGATCAGTTGGATATCTTTTGATTCAGCATGTTTCAGGATTGAAATAAGATCCTCGGTACCAAAAGCCACATGGTGAATCCCCTCACCTTTCTTGGCGATGAATTTTGCAATTGGACTATCTTCTGTCATAGCTTCTAAAAGTTCAATTCGTACTTCTCCTAAAGGAATAAAGGCAACTTTTACATTTTGAGATTCAACTGTCTCGATCGCTTCTACTTCAAGTCCTAATTTTTGGTAGAATTCGATGGCAACATCCAAATCTTTTACAGCTATTCCAATATGATTTACTTTCTTCAACATCATAAATCCGATTCATATCCATCTGCAAGTTTAAACCCAATTTTCATTGCTTTCAGATTCATTTCAACATATTGAGGTCTGATGAAATTCCGAATAGCCTTTTTTAAAGAAGCTTCGCTGACTACACCTGTAATCCTTACAAGGAAACCAAGAGTAATAATATTCGTAGGAAGCAAAGATCCGAGTTTTTGCTGAGCAATGTCAGCAAAAGGTAATTCATAAACTTCCGAATCCAGAAGAGTGATATTTTTAACAGAAGTATTATCTGCGATCAGTATTCCATTATCTTTTAAATTAAAGGAATATCTATCATAAGCTTCTTGTGTAAGTGTAATTAATACGTCAAATCGAGTAGCTTCGGGAAAGTAAAATTCGGCATTACTGATGATCACATCTGCCCGGCTGGCACCCCCGCGGGATTCGGGACCGTAAGTCTGAGTTTGTGTAACTCTGTGCTTTTCTATAACTGCAGCTCTTGCCAGGATGATTCCCGCTGTTATAAGACCCTGTCCTCCACTACCGCTAAACCTGATCTCTTTCTTAAATATCGCTTTTGTCATCATTCCCTGCCTTTCTCGTCTTGAAGAGATCGAACAAGTTTATCATATTCCTCTATATATTCAGGACGAATCTTGTTAACAAAAATTCCTCTTTTCTGCTTTCCTTTTTTCTGTTCATCAGTAAGTTTTTCAAACGTTTTTATCGGAAGAACATTCTCTTTCATACTTTTCATCATAGCAGGTGCATCACCTTTTTTGTTTAAGCGTCCGTAAATAACAGGGCAAGCACTGATGATCTCTACCAGGGAAAAACCTTTGTGTTCAAAAGCCTGTTTTATGAAAGATTGCGCTTCAATTGCATGGAAAGCTGTTGTTCGGGCAACAAATGTGGCTCCCGCACCGATAGCAAGGTCGCAGATATCGAATGTGGGATCTATGTTCCCATACGGAGTTGTGGTTGACCTATCTCCGTAAGGTGTTGTGGGAGAATACTGGCCACCTGTCATTCCATAGATATTATTATTTATAAGGATAACTGTCATGTCAATATTCCTGCGGGCTCCATGAATAAAATGATTTCCACCGATAGCAGTTGCATCACCATCTCCAGTAATAACGATCACTTTCATTTCCGGCTTTACGATTTTTATGCCAGTAGCATAAGCGATAGCCCGTCCATGCAGAGAGTGAAGTGTGTTAAAATCCACATAAACCGGCATTCTGCTGGAACATCCAATCCCGGAAACCATTGCAATATTGTCCTTTTTATAACCCAGTTCTGCGATTGCCCTAATGGTTGCACCCAGCACTATTCCATTACTACATCCAGAGCACCAGACATGCGGGAAATTTTTGTCATGTCTTAGATATTTATGAATTGCTTTTTGGGAAATCTTTGGCATTTTACTTTACCTCCCTGATAGTCCGGAAAATTTCTTCGGGAGTGATAAGTTCTCCTGAATTTTTGTGTAATTCCACAATATTCTTTGTTTTTCTTATTTCATAATTCCAGATCCCGCCCATCACTCTTTTAAGTTCAAGTGAGAGCTGACCTTCATTTAATTCGGGAACGATTATTGCCTTTTTATCTCCCAGATATTTCTTAACTGCGGCATCAGGGAAAGGCCAGATTGTAAGCGGACGAAGAAGCCCTACCTTAATTCCACGTTTGCGAGCTTTCATTACAGCTTCTTTGGCTGCACGCGCTGTAATACCGGCAGCAAAAATTGCTATCTTTGCATCTTCCATAAAGAAACTTTCAATCTGAACGATATCTTTAATATAATACTCTATTTTCTTCCTGAACCTTTCCATCATAAGAGAAATTTCTTTTGCTTTATTTGTGGGAAAACCTTTTTCATCATGTGATAAACCCGTAACATGAAAGCGGTAACCTTCTCCAAAGCTTGCCATCGGCATGGGATATTTCGGATTTTCAGGAAAATGTTTATACCATTCAGGAGGAATTGTAGGTTTAATTCTATTAATTATTTTGATCTTAGACAGATCAGGAAGATTAACGGTTTCCCTCATATGTCCCAGAACTTCGTCTGAAAGGAGAACAACACAGGTTCTGTATTTTTCAGCAAGGTTAACAGCACGAATAGAAAGTTCATAACTTTCCATAACTGAATTCGGATAAAGCACTATAGCTGGGGCATCACCATGATTTCCCCATCTTGCCTGCATGATATCACTCTGTGAAGGTTTGGTTGGAAGACCAGTGCTGGGACCGCCACGCATCACGTTCACCACCACGCAGGGCGTTTCTGTCATTTTGGCAAATCCGATCCCTTCCTGCATCAGAGAAAAACCCGGTCCGCTGGTGGCGGTCATGGTTTTTGCACCTGCAAGTGAACCTCCAATTATTGCAGAAATACTGGCGATCTCATCTTCCATTTGAATAAATTTACCACCGCGCCTTGGCAATTCATAAGAAAATATCTCGGCTATCTCGGTGGAAGGAGTAATGGGATAACCTGCATAAAAATTCACTCCTGCATCCAAAGCTCCGCGAGCAATTGCTTCATTTCCCTGCATCAAAACCGGTTCTCTTTTTTTTATGGTATTTTTTTTTGACATTTTTCCTCCCTACCTTTTGGCACCGGTTATTGCAAAATCAGGACAGAGCCTGTCACACATTTCACAATGGATACATTTCTCCGGATGTGGAACAAAGGGTGAACCATCCGGTTTTCTCCCCAAAGCTCCTGTGGGACAAAACGCAACACATATTCCACATTTCTTACACCAGTCATGATAGATATAAACAGGAGATTTTTCATAATCTTCCCCGGATTTAATATCATCAATTGCAACTTCCATTTTAATGGAAGAATCATCAGTAAGAATGATTGTTCCTTCTTTATGTTTTTCGATTTTATTTCTTTTTTTTGGCATAATTTCTCCTTCCGGAAAATCTCAAATTTAAATCATAATAGTATAATAAAAAATTTAGAAAGCAAATACATATTTTTTTTGGTTAGATTATTTCGTTAATAAAAAATGTGAATAAAATTTAAATGTGAATTCATTTTAAAAATGAAATTAATTACAATTCCTTCAGCTCAAAGATCCGATCACGGATTTCTGCTGCCTTTTCAAATTCCAAATTATTTGACGCTTCTTTCATTTCTCTTTGAAGCAATTTCATTATCTGCTCTTTCGATTCTAAATTCAAATAATCCATAAACTTATCTTTATCAGATAACACCTTTTTTTCTTCAGGTTTCGCATAACCTTCCGCCACACTTGTAGAAGCCATTATGTCGTCAATATTTTTCTTAATGCTTTGTGGAGTTATCTTGTTTTCCCTGTTATATTGCATTTGTTTTAGTCTTCTGCGGTTGGTTTCTCGCATAGTTTCCTGTATTGCATTTGTCAGATTATCAGCATATAAAATGACCTTTCCTTCAATGTTGCGGGAAGCTCTTCCGGAGGTTTGAATGAGAGAACGTGTTGAGCGTAGAAATCCGGTTTTGTCTGCATCTAAGATGGCAACTAATGATACTTCCGGCAAATCCAAACCCTCACGTAGAAGATTGATCCCCACCAGCACATCGAATTCACCCAATCTTAAACCCCGAATAATTTGTGAACGTTCAATTGTATTGATTTCACTGTGCATATAGCGCACTTTTACTCCTGCCCTGGAAAGATATTCACTCAAATCTTCAGCCATCCGTTTAGTGAGAGTTGTAACGAGTACCCTCTGATTTTTTATCGTTCTGATTCTTATCTGTTCCAAAAGATCATCAACTTGTGTAGAAACAGGTTTCACTTCTATTTCCGGGTCTGGAAGACCGGTGGGACGAATAACCTGTTCCACGAAAACACCATCGGTTTTAGAGAGCTCATAATCTCCGGGTGTGGCAGAAATGAAAATGATCTGTTTGTTTTTTTTTTCGAATTCATGGAATTTCAAGGGTCTGTTGTCAAATGCAGAAGGAAGCCTGAATCCGTAATCCACCAGGTTTTTCTTACGCGTGTAATCTCCTCCGTACATAGCATGAACCTGCGGAATTGAAGCATGAGATTCATCAATGATGGTTAGAAAATCATCAGGAAAATAATCTAACAAGCAGTAAGGAGGTTCACCTTTTTTTGCTCCGGTTAAATGGCGCGAATAGTTTTCGATTCCAGAGCAATAACCGAGTTCCCGTAGCATTTCAATATCAAAATTCGTTCTTTGTTCTATGCGTTGAGCTTCTAATAATTTATTGTTTTTCTCAAAATATTCTACTCTTTCTTTTAATTCTTGTTTGATGGTAGAAATGGCTCTTTCCAAGATTGGTTTCGAAGTTATAAAATGATTGGCAGGATAGATGGGATATTCATTTACAACTTCCAGAATATGATTATCGAGTGGATTTATTCTGGAAA
>JAUWNO010000232.1 GCA_030612605.1 Armatimonadota bacterium | reverse complement strand
AGAAAAAATTTTTAACAATTACGAAAAGGAAGCAGAAATGCTTCCTTTTTTGTTTTATAGCCTCAAACCTGGTTTGTATGCGGAATAAATAGCGCTGCCATGAATTCATCCATATAGGATGGTTCATTACTTAAGTCGATGTAAGTTACTTTAGGAAATAAATCGTTAGTTTCATCTCTGATTTCTCTTGAAAGTAAAAATTTAATTGCTCCGATTAATGAAGAATTTCCAATAAATACAATTTTTTCCTTTCTCATTCGAGGGAACAATCCAACTTCCAAGGCATTATTAATATTCAGGGAATTACCAATCCCACCCGCAATAAACATATTATCGATCTCAGAAATATCAAGAGATAATTTTTTCAAAAGCAGGCTTATTCCGGAATAAATAGCTGCTTTTGCTCGCAGGATATTATCAATATCGGTTTCATCTACAAAAATACATTCATTGTTAATAGTCTCATTTTCATTGAAGAGAAAAAAAGCTTTTCTTAGATCGATTTTGTCTTTAACTTTTTCCGTAAATTTTCCTCGATTATCTATAAAGTTT
The DNA here is from genome assembly GCA_030612605.1 of Armatimonadota bacterium. Taxonomy (GTDB): domain Bacteria; phylum Cloacimonadota; class Cloacimonadia; order Cloacimonadales; family TCS61; genus JABMPU01. Next base: position 3,886 of record JAUWNO010000232.1, on the reverse strand, counting down.
TGCTCTTTCAGATGTTTGATTAAACTGATAATTCCTGTACCACTGATACCGCAAGGTTTTGAATTACCGGCAATTTCATAAATGAATTCATTATTTTCATAAGATACTTCTGTGATTGCACCTTGTTTGAATCTCACTCCGCAATTAAGACCCATTCCCTCAAAAGCAGGTCCGGCAGAACAGGCACAGCCAATCAGCCAGTCTTTATTGCCAATGATTATCTCACCATTTGTACCAATATCAAGCAGGATATTTATCTCATCTTTTTTGTGTAAATCACAAGAAATAATTCCGGAAACCAAGTCTCCGCCCAGATAATTTGCCACACAAGGCATTACAAAAAGTTTCCCTTTTTTGATGATATCGAAGAATAAATTTGAATCCAATATTGGAAATTTTTGCATTACCGGACTATAAGGCGTTTCCCGAATAAATTTTGAAGGTAATCCCAAAAATAGATGGATCATGGTTGTATTCCCGGAAAGGACTACAGATTTTATTTCGTCTGTAGAAAGCTTATTTTTCATACATAAAGAGCTGATACTTTGATCTATTTCTGCCAGAACTTTTTTTTGTAAGATTTCAGCTCCATTATTTTTCTGAGCATAAATGATGCGATGAATAATATCTTCTCCATAAATGGTTTGCGGATTATAAAAAGTTATGGAATCAATAAAAATTCCTGAATCCAAATCGAGCAGAGCAATAGAAATTGTGGTTGTACCCAGGTCAATGGCAATTCCCAGATTTTTGAGATTTGTACCTTCCAAAATATCAACGATTTCATATTTATTCTCGTTCCCAATCCCCTGATTGGGAACGCAATAAAGATAGATCGTGTAAGTATTTTTCTTATGAGTTGCCTGAGAAATTTTTGTTAGTAATTCAACATCCGATGGAATAAAAATCTCAAAACCTGCTTTTTTAAGAAGGTTTTTAAAATACTCAAGATCAGATTGATAAGAAGTTCGTACATCAGGATTAATGAAGATCTCAATTTTTTGAATAATCGGATTAATCTTGATATCTTTGAATTTATCTATAAAAAGTTCTTTATCTTCTTCATTGATCAAATTACTATATTCAGGTAAAATAACAGTCATATCTTCATTCACAAAAGTCTGGCAGGCTAAACAGGATTTGCCATCAATGAAAACCGTGCACTTTTTGCAAACACCATTTCCTCCGCAGTGAGCATCGATGAACAAGCCGCTTTCCTGGATGGCATATAATAAATTTGTGTTTTCTTTAACCTGAATTTCTTTGGTAAAATCACCTGAAACTAATTTTAAATTTTTCATTTCCAGATTTCTTTTAAATATTTTGGAATTTCCGCTGCTTCCTGGGGTCCGACCAATATTTCCCATTCCGGAAGTTTGTCCTCCAACTCACCGCTGATAATTGCCACATAACCGGGAATGATAACTTTTTTATGATTTATCTTTCCCTCAATTCCGGAATTCAAGATGGCATTGCCCACGATTTCTCCGGAAAATTTATTGGCAGACCAGGCAGTTAAAACCGACATTCCTTCAGCATCCACAATACACAACCAGGCTGGAGAAATAGAGTTTTCGATTTCACCGGACACAATAAAATAGGTTAATGAAAAATTTGTTGTAACTATTAAGGGAGAACTTTCATCCGGCTCACCAACTTGATAAATGCCTGCATCGATTTGCAGAGGTTTCTGCGGATCAGTGAAAATATTCTGTCTAAAGGTTAGAAGCGTAAATAATGAAGAGCTGGAAAATTCTTTGAGGATGATAATGGATGAATATATGCAGATTCCAATAATTGCTGAATGCAGCTCGTCTTCTTTTGCACATTCTGTTAAAATGGGATATCCAGCAGATTTGAATCCTTTTTTGATGGACAATCTTCTCAGGAAAACATTGTTTCCCAATAATTCATTTAAGTTATTAAAATCTATCGATAAGATTATGTTTTTGAAATTTTGAGCTTCATACTTTTCAACTTTCTCCAATAATTCTTCAATATTTTTTGCATTCAAAACAATTGGAATTTGAGTGTCAGAAATTATATTGAGCGTTTCTTCCAGATTTCGAACTCTATTTAATATTATTCTTTTACTATCAACCAGCTGAATTGCTTCCTTAATTATTTCAGGATTGCAGTCGCTTAAAATTATTATCTTTTCAGTTTTGGATGAAATTATTTCCAATTTTTGCAGGTAATTGTTTTTATCGTCAGACTCATTTTTGAGAGAAATACATTCAGGTTCAAGCAGTTCTCCGACTCGTTCATACTTATAGCTTTCAATTCTTTTCAATTCATTTTCAAATTCATCATCATTTAAATTATCAGCTATTTCAAGAGCAATCAGAGTTTGATTAACGAAAGTTTTTTCATGCCTGAACATCACGGTTTCTGCACCAATGGAAATCTCTTTTTCTCCATTTTTGAAAGTTATTTTTTTGATGGGTGGTGTTTGAGCAGCTCCCAATATTTCCATTGCTTCATCTGAAATATATGGGCAAGCTTGAGGTTCAGCTATTTTGCCGGCAAGCTTCATGGCAAAAGCAAGACAAGTGGGAACATCACACTCACCACAGTTTTTATTTGGTAAAAGTTTAAAAATTTCTAATCCGGTAAGAGCCATAATTATATTCCCTGTATGAAAATTTGAGTTAAGTTAGCTTTAGCTGACTTGACTTAAGTTTTCTAATCCACTGAAACATTATAACTTAACTCAAGACTCCGTCTTAAGTCAAGTTTCCATTTTGTCTGAAAAATCATAATTTGCGGATAGACTTTACTTAACACTTGTTGAGCACAATGAATCAATAAAATTTCTTATCTTTATCACTGATTTGGGATGACGAACCACAACGATATTTGCTCCTGAAAGTATCAAGCCAATCGCTGTTGTGGTTTCCCAATTTATCCCTCTATCAGCTTTGCTGCCATATTTTTTATCTTCGATTTTAATTTCTTTGATTTTCCATGTTTCCTGTCCAACACAGCAGATCAGGGGAGGATTCATAAAAGGATCATCCATAAACGTCTGTAATCGAATTCGTTCCATTACAGAATAAGTATATTCAAATCCGTAACCTAAGCCGCCGGTCATGGGGTCCATGATAATTCTTTCAATCGGGAAATTCATTTGGGTTATCAGGATATTTAGTTGTTTCTGAATGTTTACATCGATCGGTGCTTCTGCAATCAGAAAGTGATTTCCTGCAAGAGCTGATGCTGAAATTGTTCTGTAATTATCCTCGTGAGCAGAACCAATAATAATCTGTCTTTCCGCAAGTTCACAGCATTTTGTGAAAACTTTATTCTGCTTTTCAAAATTGCCATCAGGTCTAACTATTACAGGAGAATCCACTGCTTTTAAGATATTATTCATATTTTCAGCTGCTTTTTCAGATGAAATATTTTCCCTATCCTGATGTGTACCAATCATATCAAAAAAGATGATGTCAGCTCCATATTTTTCCACTGCTTTTTTGGCTCTATCAACTGGATATTTTAAGGTATCATTTCCCCAAACTTCTTTAAGACTTTCTGGCCAGTTCTCAGGAAAGACATCATTTATTTCAATTGCCACCGCAGGTTTATTCGAGCATTTTCCATCAAAACTATAATTTGGAAAAACCTGCTCTCCACCGATTTTTATTTTATCTGATAACTTGATCTCCTGAACTTTTCCTTTCCATTGTTCAACCGGTTTTTCAAATTCCATATTCTGTTTTCTGTCCTTCTCGTTCCCAATCCCCCGATTGGGAATGTGTATTGTATATTTTCTTATATCATCTCACCCATTTTAAGTGCCGGATGATCTTTTTTAGTTAAAAATTCAATCAATCCAGCTAAATCTGAACAGATGGTTTCATCTGCAATCTTATCCACTAAATCA
>JAUWNO010000392.1 GCA_030612605.1 Armatimonadota bacterium | reverse complement strand
GAAATCGCGGAAACTATCAGTCTGCTGGAAAAACAGTCTCTAAAAGGAGCTGTGGAAAAACTCGAAAAACAAATGATCCTGAAAATCCTAGATGAGACAAATTGGAATCAAACTAAAACCGCACAAAAGCTGGAATTAAGCAGACAAGGCTTGATCAAAAAAATGCAAAGATATAAAATCATGAAATAGATTACCCGTAAAAAATAGAACACGGATGACACGGATACAACGGATTTGCACAGATAAAATTGACAGGATAAACAGGATTGACAGGAAAAAAACTTTGAAACATTATATTTTAGTTGTAAATTAAATGAAAAAATCATATTAAATCATAAAAAATCAGCGGAAATCAGCGTCAAAAAAATAAAGACTAAATAATAATTCGTATAATTCGTATAATTCGTGTAATTAGTGGATAAAAAGTCAGTGCTTGTCTGTGAAAGTCTGTGGCAAAAAAAGGAACACGTATGACACGGATGCTACGGATTGGCACAGATAAAATTGACAGGATAAACAGGATTGACAGAAAAAAGGGACTTTGTGTCTTTGTGGTTAAAAAAATGAAAAACTTAGTGAATCTTAGCGTTCTTAGTGGCTAATAAAAATGAAATCTCTTTTTAATTTTGTAGCTTTAGATATTGAAACAACCGGCTTTGATTTTGATAAAAATGAAATCATTGAAATCGGAGCTGTTAAATATCGCGATGGCAAATTTATCGGCGAATTTTCAACATTCATAAAACCTCTAAAACCGGTTCCTCAATTCATAAAACAATTAACAAACATTTCTGATAAACAATTAGCATCCGGAACTTCTCTGAAAGATGCATTAAAAAAAATTACAGACTTTGTTAAAGATGAAATTATCATTTGCCACAATGTAGGTTTCGATATTGGCTTCATAAACAAAAAATTAAAAAACAACGATCTGCCAAAAATTTCCAACCGACTTTTCGATACTGTTGAACTCAGCCGCATTTATCTGCCTTTTATTTTGAACCATAAATTAGGAACAGTTGCTGATTGTTTCAAAATCGATTTATCTCACGCTCATAGAGCTATTTTTGATGCAAAAGCAACAGCAGAAATTTTCCTTAAATTATTAGATTTTATCAATGAGAATATCTCGCTTCAATTGAATTTCCGGCTTTCTGAAATCTCTTTAATGGCACATTCAAAAACCGACCTGCCGATTTTCCTGGAAAAAATTGTTGAACATCAAAAAAAATACGCACTCCTTTCCAAGAAAAAACCATGGTTGGATTTTCATAATCGAAATTATATTGAGCATAAACCGGAAAAAGCTGAAGAAATCACTGTTGAAGAAACTTTCAAAGAAAATGGGCTTTTCGATAAGAAATTTGAAAATTATGAAATTCGCAACGGTCAGATAGAAATGTCAAAAGCAGTTCTGAATAATTTCCAAAAAAATGAATATTTACTGGTCGAAGCAGGAACCGGTGTGGGGAAATCTCTTGCCTATCTTATTCCGGCAATTATACATACAAATAAGAACAAAACCAAAGTGATAATTTCCACAAATACAAAAAATCTGCAGGAACAGCTCTTTTACAAAGACCTTCCCTTAGTGAAAGATTGTGTGAATATCCCTTTTAAAGCTGTTCTTTTAAAGGGAAGAAGAAATTATCTCTGCGAAAAAAAATGGGCAGAAACTACTCTTGATTTTGCAAAAATATTTTCTGCTTATGAAGCTCAGGATTTTCTCTATCTTATTGTTTGGAAGGAATTTACAAAAACCGGTGATATTTCAGAAAATTCATCTTTAAATGCGAACAGTCTTGTCTGGAAAAAACTGTCTGCTGACCGCTATTTCTGCTTTGGCCGGAAATGTCCTTATTTTCGCCAATGTTATTTGATGGATGTGCGGCTGAAAGCAGAAAATTCCAATCTGGTTATCATCAATCATCATCTTCTGCTGGCAGATTTACGAAGCGAGAATTCCGCCCTGGGAAAATATGATAATCTCATTATCGATGAAGCTCACAACCTGCCGCATATTGCTACAATCGAACTTGGGTCAAGTTTGGGATATGCAGATTTTAATGGCTTATTTTCACAACTATTTGCTGTCAGAAGAAAATTCCAATCCGGAACTTTGATAAACCTGAAAACTGCTGCTAAGAAAAGTCGCTTTGAAGAAACTAAGAGAAATCAATTGCTTTCCAATATTGAAGATATCATCGAACTCATAGAAACAAATAAAATTATCTTTGCAGAATTTTTCGATGAATTGGGAAAAGTGGTAGAAAAACGCGGAAGTTATGGAAAACTCAGAATCACAGATATGGATGACCATCCATTCATAACTAAATATTTAAGCGAAATTATCAAATTTTGGGAACAATTTTCAAAATGCTTTGTAACGATCAGAAATATTTTATCCGGAATCAATAGTAAGGTTTTTGTGGATTACTCGCAACATCTCGATATAATCGACGGTATCTTACAAAGAATTGCTGAATACTACAATCTTTTAGTATCATTTTATAATCTGGAATTTCAAGATTTTGCTTATTGGATCTCAAGTTTTAAAGCGGATGATAAAAAATATCCAAATGGGATTTTGAATTTAGCTCCTCTCAGTATCAATCAAATTTTGAATGATATGCTTTATAAAAACGTGAAGTCCATCATCTTCACATCTGC
>JAUWNO010000429.1 GCA_030612605.1 Armatimonadota bacterium | reverse complement strand
AACAGCATGTTATGCAAAACTTGAATTTGTTATAATTGTGAATATCTACAAAATTGCCAGCATTGAAAACCCATAGAAATACTTCGAATAATATTATTAGCTATATTTATTTGACAATTGTTTTCATAGAAAAAATTTAGTAAAAAGAGCAGGTGACAAAATGAAAGATGAATTGATAAGAAAGGCTTTTGATGAAGATTTGGAAGATATAGGTGATGTAACCGGAGAAGCTATTTTCAGTGACCAGAAAGAATGTTTCACATTGATATCTAAAGATGAAGGCATAATCTGTGGATTATCATATTTTATCAATACTTTTATGAAGCTTGATAAAAATTGCAAAATAAAAACTTTTTATAAGGATGGAGACTCACTGAAAAAGGATAGCAAAGTTGCTGAAATATATGGAAATGTTGTAACAATTTTAAAAGCAGAGAGAACAGCTTTAAACTTTCTTTCTCATTTAAGCGGGATTGCCAGTAAAACTGCTCTTTTCGTAAAAGAAACTAAAGGAAAAGCACAAATATTGGATACTCGTAAAACCATTCCGGGATTAAGGGAGTTGCAAAAATACGCAGTGCGTTGCGGTGGTGGTTCAAATCATCGGATGGGTTTGTTTGACATGGTTATGATTAAAGATAATCACATCGATGCTGCAGGAGGAATAACCAAAGCTGTTAAAAAAGTTAAAAAAAAATGGAAGAATAAATATAAAATCGAAGTAGAAACCCGTAATCTGGACGAAGTGAAAGAAGCTCTGGATTGCCAGGTTGACAGGATTATGCTGGATAATATGGATATTTCAATCATGAAAAAAGCAATAAAAATGATTCAGGGAAAAGCAGAAATCGAAGCTTCCTGGAATATGAGTCTTGACAGGATTGCTGAAGTGGCAGCTATCGGAGTTGATTTTATCTCAGTTGGTGAGCTTACTCATTCAGTAAAAGCTTTTGACTTCTCTATCAGGAGAAAGTAATTATCATGAAAGATATTATTGAGAAGATCAAGGAACTAAAGAAAACACTCGGTGACAGTGTTGTTATTCCTGCTCATCATTACCAGAAAATCGAAATTGTCAGATTATCCGATTTTGTGGGAGATTCATATAAACTTGCAGTAGATTGCAGCAATACAGAATCGGAATTCATAGTTTTCTGCGGTGTAAGATTCATGGCTGAAGGTGCACAACTTTTAGCAAAAAAATACCAAAAAATAATTATGCCTGACTTAGATGCAGGTTGTCCCTTAGCTGATATGATAGATTCGCAAATTGCGGAAAAACTCTATAGAAAAATCAGCAAATCTTGTAAGAGAGAAATTATTCCTATAGTTTACATTAATTCATATTCTAATATGAAGAGCTTTTGCGGACAAAAAGATGGTTCTGTTTGCACAAGTTCAAATGCAGGAAAAATTATAGAATATTATTTATCGCAAGATAAAGCTGTCTTTTTCTCCCCTGACTACAATTTGGGTATCAATACAGCCAGGCAATTAAAAATTCCCTCTGATAAAATTGTAAAAATCGAGAATGATTTAACAATAGAGCCAGGAAAAGATTTAAAAGATATTAGATTATTCATCTGGGATGGATTTTGCTATGTTCATAAAGTCTTTACAACGGATGATATTTCTAAGCTAAGAGAAAGATATCCGGGAATAAATATAATAGTTCATCCTGAATGTGATGAAGAGGTTGTTAATTCTTCAGATATTTCTGGTTCTACTCAAAAGATATATCAAACTATAAAAGATTCTCCTCAAGGCTCAATCTGGGGTGTGGGTACAGAATTAAATTTTGTTTCACGGATTGCTGAAGATTTCAAAGATAAAAAGATAATTCCATTACGAAACTCTCCTTGCAAAGATATGGAAAAAATCAATTTAACAAATTTAGTTCAATCTTTATCTTCTATTTTGGATTATAAAACCGGAAAAGGTAAATTGAAATTTGAAGTTAAAGTTCATGAAGATTTTCAGTTGCCTGCCCGAAAAGCATTAAAAAAAATGATCGAGATCTCTAAAGGTTAAAAAAAATGAGAGAATATTTTGATGTTATTATTATTGGAACAGGAGTATCCGGTCTTTCTGCTGCTATCTTTCTGAAAGAAGCAGGACTTGATGTAGTAGTTATTACAAAAGAAGATAACATTGAAGAGACAAATACGAATTATGCTCAAGGTGGAATAATTGCCAAAAAAGAAGGTGATACCGGCCAGAAATTGATAACCGATATTATGAAAGCCGGATGTAACTATAACAACCTTAAGGCAGTTCACCTGCTTGCTGAACAGGGCCCTCAACTGGTATTTGATTTTTTCATAAAAAAGCTGAAAATCGAATTTACAAAAACTTCCGAGGGAAAACTCGATTA
>JAUWNO010000049.1 GCA_030612605.1 Armatimonadota bacterium | reverse complement strand
ATTCATAAATAACTGCAATATTATTTAATGTTGTAGATATTCCCTTTTTATTTTTTGTTTCCTCGTATGTTGCTAAAGCTTGATTATAAAAAGAAAGAGCTTGTTCATAATCCTTAAGTTTCCCATAAACATTTCCGATATTATTTAAAGTGAAAGCAAATGAGTTTTTATCTTTAGGAGCATTTTTATAGGATAATGATCTTTCATAATACTCTACTGCTTTTTCATACCTATTTAATTTTAGAAAAATATTACCTAAATTATTTAAGGTTCTTGCTAAAGCTCTTCTATCATTAAGTTCTTCCTTTATTTTTAAAGATAGTAATAAATTCTCTAACGCTTTTTCATAATTTCCAAGACGGGAATAAATGCTTCCAATATTATTATATGAACCAGCTAAAGCTGTTTTATCATTGATTAGAAGATTTATTTCTAATGCATCCTGATAATAAGAAAGTGCCGTTTCAAAATCACTCAGATGCCAATAACAATGCCCAAGGTTTTTTAATTCGTTAGCAATTAATGCTTTATCATTAAGTTTCCTGCAGACATCCAAAGCTTGTTCATAATATTCGATCGATTTTTCATACTCTCTTTTATGTCTGAAATAATAGCCAAAAGAATTTAATGCTTTATATTTTCCCAGATTATCCTTGTATTTTTTAGCCAGATCAAAAGCTTGAATTCCGTATTCATAACTTTTTTCGATATTTACCTTTCTGTATGAAATGGAAAGTTCATTCAGGATTGTTATCTGCTTATTCTCTGAAACACTTTTTAATGCATTTTTCAAGCTATCAATTTTTGCATTTTCCGATATCAAAAGAATCGAAATTAATATGAAAAACATGCTAAGTATAATTTTTTTCATAAGAGTTTTCCTTATCTAATAACGCTACATTTCACCAAGAATTGAAGCTTTACAAGATTCACATCCCCTGCAATTGTGATGAAGACAAAAATCAAAATACAATTGCAGCATTCCCTGTTGGAAAATTGCCTTTTTCCTGATGATTTTCTTTTGCGAAACATCCAAAAAATTCTGCATATATTTTAAAATATAATTATCCGGTAAGCTATGAAAATCCTGATAAACTCGGGAAGCAACTTCTTCGAGTTCATGATATGACATTTTGCGAGCATAAAGCACTGCGAGAGGGAGAATAATATTTATTAGAATTGTATCCAATCGTGTTTTTCCAATATTATATTTCTCTGGAAGATATTCCGAATCAGATTGAAAAAAAAGGTAAAACTTATTCCTGAAATCTTTTAAATTAAATGTGTCCAATCCAAATGAAAATATTTTCAGCATATTATTGAAAAACGAGACTTTCAGATTTTCATATAGAAGTTCGGAGATTTGCAGAATCCTTATTGCCGGATGATTTGTCGGTCTGATTCTAAAAAGTTTCCAATCATAATTAAAATTTTCTCTTGAATAATCCTGATTTGCATACATTTCCTGCCATCTCGTTTTTAATTCATCGGGAAAGGTGGCAGGTAAATGGTTTATTAAATCCGAACTGCATAACAAAATCGCTATCATTTCATCTTTTGTCATGCCTTGTTTGAAATATTTTTTGAGCTTATAATATGAAAAATCTGAAACAAGTTGAAACATCTGAAATTTGTTTTTACTATATCCGAGTGCAGAAAAAAGTCCTTGCAGCAATAATTGATTGAAATCTGAGAAATGGAGTTCAGCATCAAATCTTTTTATTTTTTTTTCAAATCTTATTTTCCCAAGTTTGATCAATATCTGCTCAACCGTATCAGTAGGTAAACCTGCAAAGAAGCTGCAGAATTTGTCCTTTTCATTAAAAGGTTTTTCCGAATATTGTGCTAAAAGCTTGGAAATATCTTTATCAAGAAAGTTACACAATTCCAGGATTTCAATCAATTCACCATTCTCGTTGATTGTGTGTGTATATTTTCCATTATGCTCAAAAACTACATGAAGAATAGTCTTATTAAAATTGCGGTTTTCATCGTGTTTGTGAGCTATCCAATCATATGTTTTAAGATGTATTTCGATGTCTCCACGAAAAGTATCCTCATTTATCTGAACGATTGCATTTTTAAAATCCGGTCCTGAATCAGTATTGAATTGACCTTGAAACATGATTTTAACAGTTTTACCTGAAATAGTTTTTAGCTCAGGTTTAAGATGTTGAGCATCCCAGATGTGGTATAAAAACTTTTCTGAAAATTCCAAATTAACTCCAAAGCGAATTTGTAAAATAAATGAAGAAACTCAGCTTTTTACAATCCTTCTAACTTCTTCAGCAATTGATAGGCAAGCAGTTAATCCTGGTGAATCTATCCCCATTAAATTTATAAAGTTAGAATATCCTTTTTCAGATTCTTCTTTAATATAAAAATCTCTGAAATTATCATTGGGTCCTTGCAGTTTTGCTCTTATTCCACAATCATCCATATTCAGGTTTTCTTCTTCGATTTTTATATATTTATTAACTGCTTTAAAGAAATCTTTTTTATATTTTTCTGTCATTTTATAATTTAGTTCATCAACATAATTTGCATTCGGTCCAAATCTGACTTCTCCATTCAAATTTATGGCAAGATGAATTCCACAAGAAATATATGATGGAAGGGGATAAATCAGATGTTCAATATTTTTAATTTTTGTGGTTTTAAAATACTCACCTTTACACCAATGAATTTTTAAATTATTTTCAATGGTTGCTATTCCAACCATTTTTGCAATATCTTCGCAATAAAGACCACCGCAGTTAATTAGAATATTTGCTTCGAAAATTTCTTCATTAGAAAATTCTACGATATAAGTTTTCTCGGTTTTCCGAATTGAGATCACTTTCATATCATAAACTACAAAAGCATCATTCTTTTCTGCTTCAGATTCCAGTTTTTGCATTAATATATGAGTATCGATAATTCCGGAGATAGGAACAAATAATCCCTTAACTGCCAGAATCTCAGGTTCCAGCTTCTTACATTCAGATTCATCAATAATACTCAATCCGGAAATATTATTTTTTTCTCCATTTTCTTTTAAAGCATATAAATCCGGTATTTCTTCTTCTGAAGTTGCTACAACTATTTTGCCTGTTTTTTTATATGGAATATTATGATTTTGAGCAAAATCGTAAAGCATTTCATTCCCTTCTAAACAGAGTCTGGCTTTCAAGGAACTCTGCGGATAATGGATTCCTGAATGAATAACTTCAGAATTTCTGCTGCTGGTGTGTCTTCCAAATGATTTTTCCTGTTCAACGATCACCACATCTTCAAACTCTTCAGAAAGAGCTTTGCCAACTGCAAGTCCAATAACTCCTGCCCCAATTATCAGGACATTTACTTTTTCCATTCAATCCCCAATTCAGACCCTCCAAACGGTCAAAGACCTTTGGAACGGTCGTAGTATTTTATATAAAACCGTTGCGAAAGTTTTTAACTGAGCTACCAACTTATCACAATATTCCTGTGGAACTTAGGACAAGTTTCAACCAAAGACCTGGCACAAGCCAAAAGTCTTGTGCTAAGTCGTTCACTAATTTATCTCAATATTATCAATGAGTCGTGTTTTCCCGATTTTTACAGCAACCAGAATTCTACAGCCTTTGAGTAGATTGGAAATCGCTTGAAGAGAATTCGGATCGACTACCTCGATATAATCTACAACTCCATTACACCTTTCAATAAGCTTTTTCATCTGAATGATGATTTCAGCAGAGTCTGTAAGACCTTCTTCATATTTTTCTTGAGCCATTAAAAGAGATTTGTATAAACATAAAGCATCTTCATGTTGCTGTGAAGATAGATATTTATTCCTGGAACTCATAGCTATTCCATCTTTTTCCCGAATCAAAGGACAGCGAACTATCCTGGTTTTAAAATTCAGGTCTTTTATCATTTGCTCAAGAATAACAATCTGCTGATAATCTTTCTCACCCATAAACATAAAATCAGCATTTACGAGATTCATCAGTTTTGTTACAATTGTAGTCACTCCTCTGAAATGTGTCAGACGCGATTTCCCGCACAATATTCTACTGATTTTCTCAACTGTAATCCAGGTCTTATATCCTTCCGGATACATTTCCCTCTTATCCGGAAAAAACACATAATCTACATCCAATTCAGCAAGTAATTGAATATCTCTTTTAAAACTTCGAGGATATTTGTCCAAATCTTCATTAGGAGCAAATTGAGATGGATTTACATAAATACTTACAACCACAGTCTCTGTTTCCTGTTTTGCTCTTTTCACCAAACTCAGATGACCTTCGTGCAGAAATCCCATTGTCGGCACTAAACCAATCGAAGTTTTAATGCTTCTTGAAACTTTGATCATTTCAGAAACAGATGTAATAATTACCGGTTTCATTAATATCTTATTTCATTATATTTTAGATTCTTATCATCTTCAATAAGAATGACTTTCGGTTTATGATTTTCAATTTCTGTTTCATCCATCTGACCGTAATTTGCAATTATGACCTTATCATCAAGACTAACCAATCTCGCTGCAGCACCATTTATTCCAATCACTCCAGAGCCAGCTTCACCTTCGAAAATATAGGTTGAAAATCTATTCCCATTATCAATATTATAAATATCCACTTTCTCATTAACCTTCATTCCGGATGCATCCAAAAGATTTTTATCTATTGTAATACTGCCCATATAATTCAAATCCCTGAATGTAATATTTGCTCGATGAATTTTTGAAATCAGCATTGTTCTGAGCATCTTACCTCCAATTTATTTTTTCATCTTTACTTATCCACCTCATCCCGACATTCTCCTATCGAGGAGAAGGAGAAAAAAGTGCTTCCTTTCTTTTTAGGAGAGGATTGCCTGTCAAGTCGTAGTCCAATTTATTGGGCGAAGACTGAAGTTGAGGTAAACCATCTATTTGGCAGACCCTTTTTTTTATTATTCTTTATTGAATAATCTCAATAAGAATTTTCTATTCATTAATAATTCACTTATTTTTCAAATTTTAGAAACCATCTTTTTTTGTAAATCAAATTAATCTGAGGGATTAATCCAATCGATTGCAATTTGACGACCCTTCTTTTCATTAACTGTTTGCAGGATAATTATTCCAGCAAGAAAAAAAGCTAAAACTGATAAAATTGCCCATCTCTGAGAACCGGTAATTCTTGCTACTTCACCATAAATAAAAGGACCAAAAATTGAAGCAACTTTTCCGGTAAAAGCATAGAATCCAAAGAATTCAGCCATTTTCTCTTTTGGAGTGAGAAGAGCCAACATTGTTCTGCTGCTGGATTGACTGGAACCAATAGCCAGACCTGCTAATAATCCAACACAATAAAATTCCGTCATTGTTTTACACCAGAAAGCCCAGAATACAACTGCAACCCAGATTAGCAAAGATATTGAGATTGTTCTCTTTGCACCAAGTTTGTCCAGAATATAACCAAAAACAAATGCTCCAATTATGGAAGTAAATTGAGCAATAATAAAATAAGTAATTAATTGTTTCGCATTCATTCCGAATCTGGTTGCTCCATAAATTGCAGCAAAACTGATAACAACAACAATCCCATCATTATAGAAAAGATAACTGAAAATAAATTTGAGAAGTTCCTTAAATTTTCGAATATTCTTTGCTGTTGTGATAATTCTTTGAAGAGCAGTTCTAAAATAATTTGTTCGTTTGGATGGTTTCTTTACTTCTTTCAAAAGGAAAAAAGTGAACAAGGCAAATAAACCAAAAAATAGAGCTACTGCAGGAAAAGCGAGATTAACCAGATTATTATTTACCAAAGGCAAAACCAGCAACAGAGATAATAATCCTCCTACGTAACCCAGCGCCCAACCCCAACCGGAAACTTTGCCCAGATCATTTCTACCTGCGATTTCCGGTAACAGCGAATTATAAAAAACCATTCCGCTATTGAAACCGAAATTAGCAATTATGAAAAAAAGCATACCTGTAAAAATATTTCCTGCTTTCACAAAATACAAAAGTGCTGTAAAAATTACTGTTAAGTAAGTAGTGTAAAAAAGGAATCTTTTTTTGGCACGAGAAAAATCTGCCACTGCACCGAAAATAGGAGCTGAAATGGCAACAAAAAGCATTGAAATACTAACAGCTCTCCCCCATAAAGCTGTACCTACTTCTCCCCTATTCACCACAATATTTCTGAAATAAACACTGTAAATAACGGTTACAATAATGGTGGTGAAAGATGAATTTGCGAAATCATACATTAACCAGCCGAAAATATTTTTTGTTAATTTCATACCAACTCTTCTAAATTAATATTTTCAAGATGGAAACCTTCATAATTTTTCACGTTCGGAGTTGCAATAAAAATCTGATGTTTTTTCTTTAATAGATGAATTATGTTCAAAGCTCTTTCTTTATCCAGATCTGCCAGAACATCATCAAACATGAGAATCGGTGTATCTTTTGCTTTTAAAGAAATCAAATTTGCCTGCACCAGACGAGCAGCAATAACCAGCGAACGCTGTTGACCTTGCGAGCCAAAACTTCGTGCCGAATGCATATCAAAACTAAATTGGATATCATCCAAATGTGGACCGGATAAACTACGTTGAGATTCAATTTCAGATTTCTCAGTCTCCTCCAAGTGATTTCTTAAATTGTCTTTCAGGTTTTCTCCATAAAAATTCGCAAACGAAAATTTATATTTAACATCAAGTTCTTCCTGATTGTTACTGACCTGTGAATAAGTATCAGCTAATAATGGAATGAATTTTTTCAGATATTCCAGCCTGAATTCAATAACCTGGCAGGCAATATCAATAAATTGCTCATCCCAGATTTTTTTCTCAAGGTTATTAAAATTATTTTTAAGAAGAGCATTTCTCTGTTTTAAGATGCGATAATATTTTCGCAATAATTGCAAATAATTAAAGGAATATTGAGATATTGCCAGATCGAAAAAACGTCTACGTTCTGCGGGCGGACCGCTTATAATCCTGATATCTTGCGGAGAAAAATAAACTATTTTCAGATATTGAAAGAGTTCACTTGTTTTAGAAATATTCGTTTCATCGATCTTTATTTGTTTTATGTTTTTATCTGCTGAAGCTTCAAAGACGAACTGTTTTCCGTTAATTGTAAAGTTTGCTTCTAAACGAAAAAAAGCTTTTGAGAAATTAATCAGATCAACATCATGTTTTGTTCGAAATGATTTTCCAAAAGCAAAATATGAAATCGCTTCCAGAAGGTTGGTTTTTCCTATTCCATTCTTACCATGAATTAAAGCACCTTCCGGTTTAAAATTTAATTCTAATTCCGCGAAATTGCGATAGTTTTGTAATTTTAATAATGATATTTCCAACTAAGCTAACCGAAGAGGCATCAGCAAAAATTTAGCAAGATACTCTTCTTCTTTTTCTGCGTTAAAGAAAAGAACAGGTTCGTTAGATTTTCCCATTCTCATTTCAACTTCATCAGATTCGATCACATTGAAAATGGCTGAGAGATATCTATAATTAAAAGCAATAACAAGTGCTTCACCAGTATATTTGAAATCCTCAATTACCTCATTCGCTTCCCCTTCCTCTCGTTTTGTGGAACTTATGGCAAATGAATCTTCACTTATTTCAAATTTCACCTTGAATGTATCTTCAGATGCTAAAAGAGAAACCCTTTTTATTACCTCTTTCATGAGTTCAGTATTGATTAATAGAACGTTATTATTATTTGTAGGAATGGCTTTTGTGTAATCCGGATATCTGCCTTCGATAATATGAGTGAATATGGTATAATTACCATAAACAAACATAACCCGATTCGATTCTATCAACACGGAAATCTCAGAAATTTTATCTGTTATAACTTTGTCGATAAACAGCAAACCTTTGGTTGGAATAATCTGTTCAACCGGTTCCGGCAAATCTACTTGATTAAAAAGCTTGAATTCAGCAATCTTTTTACCATCAGTTGCAACCATCAATTGTGAACTGGAAGTCATTCTCCAGAAGATACCTGTAAAAATCGGACGATTTAACTCTGTAGAAACTGCAAAATGCGTATTTTCAATCATTTTTTTAAACATCGAAGCATTGAGTTTTATTACGTTTGAAAGGTCTTTTTCAGGAATTAATGGGAATTGACTCGTATCGGCACATAAAAGAGAAAATTTGGAATGTTCACAATGTATTTTCAGAGTATCTTCTTCCACCATAAGATGAATTATGGATTCCGGTAATGTGTTGATTATTTCATTAAAGTTTTTTGCCAAAACTGCCACTTTACCGCTTTCAGAAACATTTGCTTCAAATTCAGCTATAACCGTTATTTCAAGGTCAGTTGCAGTGAATTTGAGCATATTGTTTTGTTCATCAGCTTCAATAAGGTAATTCGTTAGAATTGGCATCGTATTTTTACTTGGTACTATATTAAACAAATAATGTATATTTGCTTGTAAATCATGTTTTTCTATAGAAAATTTCATATTTTCCTCGATTCGCTTTTTTGAAAAAAAAAGCAAGAGTGTAGAAACTCTTGCTTTCTACCTAAAAAAAATTACTTAACTGCTTCTTTAAGTTTTTTACCGGCTTTAAAATAAGGAACTTTTCTGGCAGGAATATTGATTTTTGCTTTTGTCTGAGGATTAACTCCTACACGAGCACTTCTTTGTTTTACAGAAAAAGTACCAAATCCGACTAAAGAAACTTTTTCACCAGCTTCTAATGCAGCTAAAATACCACCAAGAACTGAACTCAAAGCGAGGTTAGCAGCTTTTTTTGTGATATCTGCATCACTTGCAATTTTTGCAATTAAATCTTGTCTGTTCATGAATTTCCTCCTTTCCTATTAGGTTGACACGTTGGAATTTGTTTTTCATATAATTCTTGTCAATAAAAAAAACTGTAGACGACCATTTTATGAGCATTTGAGCGTTTTGTTCTATTTAATTTCGTATCATCATTGATTTTATTAAATATCTCCATCTCCTTATTATACAATTAATTATAAAATATTTATTATCTATCATATTCAATAAAATAATTATTTTGAGAATCATAAAAAAAAAATGAAAATTTCAAAATCTTTCTCCAGATGCGAGCTTAACAAACTATACACAACGAAACCTAAAGTTTTTTTTATAAATTTTTTCTTGGAATAGATATTGCATAATTCATTTAGCAAAGTTTGGAAATAAATTTTAAAAAAGAGAAAAATATCCTTTTTTAATAAAAGTTTAAATTTTTTGTAAACTTAGTTTCCAGTGATTGAATCAAATAAAAAAAAAATTAGGAGTTGTTATGAAAAAACAGATTTTCATATTAGTAGCATTTATGTTTTGTGGTTTTTTATTTTCGGATGTGATTGTTCAAGATTATCATTTTGAATTTCCGGAACTAAACACAGAAAACGGTTTCACAGAAATTATTTACGAGAATTGCTATAATTCAGGTGAAGAAGGAAATCCTTTGCTGCCATATTATGGAGCAGATGTTTTACTTCCTCAAAACCAACAGATTAAAAAAGTGAGAATCATTTCTCAAAATTATTATTCTACTCAAAATGATATAACTATCAAACCTGCTTCAAAACAATTTCCAATTTCCCAGAAAATTGAAAATTATGAAGTAACGCCTAACAAAGCTGTTTACAATTCTCTTTCCAGGTTCCCAGAAAAAACTGTAAACAATGTTAGTACCAATTTTTTATCGGGACATTCAATTGGCTCCTTTTCGATATGTCCTGTAAATTACATTCCTGGTAAAAAGCAAATAGCATTTCTCAAAGATATCAAAATTGAAATAACTTATGAAACATCAGCGATTTCTAAAGAACATTTCCTAAAAAATTCTATTTATATTCAAAAAAGAATTACAAGTATAATTGATAATCCAAATAT
>JAUWNO010000475.1 GCA_030612605.1 Armatimonadota bacterium | reverse complement strand
TAATCGATATGCACATTATTGAGAAACTGCAGAATCAGGTTTTGCCTGGATTTGGTTGGCAAAATACCTGCAAAGAAGAATCCCATTCTTTCAAATTTCTCTGTGAAAACAGCAGTAAAAGGATCACACAGATCAAGATAGATATTTATCGCTTCTATCTTTTTGAAACATAATTCTTTCAAACGAAGTTGAACTTCATCTACAATACTTTTCCCATATTTTTTCACCCGGATATTAGCAATTAAGAGCGAGCTGTTCACATTTATTTCGATATTAGATTGCTCTTCCGAAAGTTGAGGAATATCTCTTTGATCCGGTTCTGCTAACTTATATGGAGCTTCGATATTTTTATAGATTTTTTCAATAATATCTTTATGATGAGATGGAAGATAGATAATGGGTTGCACAGATTTCTGCAACGACAAATATACAAGAACCAGACTTTCTCTCTGCCCAGCTTTTTCTTCCATTTTTTTGAATTTCTTTGTAGGAGATAATCCAATGAGCATTCCACATTCTTTCAATCCATGACGTAAACACCCTTTCTGAGAAAACGGGTGCGTGGTTACAGCCTTTGCGAACATACCGGTAATTCCGATTTCTTTTGCATAATTAATCAAAAATTCACCAATAGAATTGAAACAACCCTGACCTCGAAATGCAGGTTTGGTAAATGCCATGCCAAGTTCAGGCAATTCCTTTTTTTCACCAAAAAACTCCAGAGCAGAGTGAGCCATCACTTCTTTTGTTTTATTGCAAACAGCAACAGCAGAAATCAGGTCACCGGTTTTTGTCATTTCCACTATTCGTTCAGGATAATAGATATGTTCATAAATATATGTGTATCCGTAAGTTCTGTAGGCACTCCTGCAAACATCAATTGCCTGAGATGGTTCCAAAAGTTGAACACGATAGGGGATTTTTTCTCTTTTCTTTTTGGCAGCAGGTTGAGAATATGCCTGTAAAGAAGATTCTTCCAGCATACTCTCGATACGCTGTTGATGAAGATATTTTACAATGTGAACTTCTTTTCCGCCAAAACCTTTATTATGAAAAGTCAGCTCATCCACACATCCTTTCATCAGACGAAAACCAAGTCCAACCTGTTTCTCTTCTTCCAAAGCTTCTTTGATGGAAAAAGCCTTAACCTGTGAAGGATCAAAAGGCAAACCCTTATCCCTGATAATAACACGTAACTCGGTTGAGGACAACTGGCATATCACCTCAAAAGTTGCTTCTTCCTCCGGTGAAAATGCATGTTTAACAACATTTGAAACTGCTTCTTCAACTGCTAAAAGAATCAAGTTTTTGTCTTTTTGAGAAAAGCATGCTTTGTCAGCTAATGCTTCAATATAAGATTGTATAGCAGCTAAATATGATAAGTTGACCGGTAAACTAATTGTTGATATTTCTTTTTTGTTCATCTATTTACCTTCTTCCTCCCGACTTAGCACATGATCTTCGACATGTGCCAAGTCTTTCTTCTTGTTCCTAAATTGCATTTAGGAACACAATTGTTAAAGAAATTTCATTTCAATTTTTTTCAAACCAATCCTTTCAAAAATTTAATCTGAATCAAAGAAAAACTTTTTACAATTGCATTCCCATCCGGCAACTGCCAGATGGGAATGAGAAGCCGTAAATTTTGGAAACTTAACAAGTTTAAAAAACTATTTTAGAAGCAAACATTTCTTTACAGCTTCAGTTTTGCCATTCACATTTAGTTTGTACAGATATATTCCTGATGAAACTGGTTTACCATTATCATCATTACTATTCCAAACAACGCTATTAATTCCTAATTCCACATTCCTCATTTCAAATTGCTTCACTTTCTGTCCTTTGAGATTATAGATTTCTAATTCAATTTGTTCGTTTTGTTGGTTTTGTTCGATGCTAAATTCTATTGTTGTTTCCGGATTGAATGGATTGGGATAGTTAGATAAACTATTAACAGTAGGACTTATTTCATTTTCTGCAGAAAGAGTACTATTTAACTTTGCTACAAAAATATCACTTTGACCACTGCTGGTAAGAGAATAGGAACCAAAGGTTGCTGTACTACTAAAACTTCCTGT
>JAUWNO010000345.1 GCA_030612605.1 Armatimonadota bacterium | reverse complement strand
GGCAGCAGCAACTGAAGATTTTTCCAATCTGCCTTTTATGATGGAAGTGTTTTCCAATCTTTATGGATTCTACCCCTTTGAAAATATGGAAATGCTGTCACGAATTTCCTTACTTACGCTGCCATGGAACATCAAACCATGACAACAATGACAACCGGTTGGATAACCGGCAACCATTATTATGAAACTGGAATTGCTCATGAGCTGGCACATCAGTGGTTTGGCAATTGTCTTACTCCTTTAACCTGGGCAGATGTCTGGCTGTCAGAAGGTTTTGCTGTTTATTCGGAAGCCCTTTATGTGGAACAATGGCAGGGATTTGCTGCAATGGTCAATTATATGATAGTCAGCATTCAGAATTACTATAAAAACTGGGCTGGGAGCCAGAGTTACATTGTTTACGATCCTCCTCCTGGT
This sequence comes from Armatimonadota bacterium, assembly GCA_030612605.1. GTDB lineage: Bacteria > Cloacimonadota > Cloacimonadia > Cloacimonadales > TCS61 > JABMPU01. Next base: position 2,677 of record JAUWNO010000345.1, on the reverse strand, counting down.
TCATATTTCACTCCTGCAACTTACCAAAAACCTGCATCCGTTCTTCATATGCTGAGGTTAATGACTGGAAATGAAGTTTTCTTTGATATTCTACAAACATATTTTCTGGAATATTATAATGGGAATGTAATAACAACAGATTTTCGGGAAATTTGTGAGCAGGTTAGCGGCTTAGACCTTGAGCAATTTTTCCAGCAATGGATTTTTGAACCGGGAATTCCCTCTTTTGAATATACATATTTTGTGAAGGATTATAATACTAATCCTGAGATCTTAATTTGCGTGAAAACCACTTCTAATACTAATACAGATTTTTATCAACCTGTACCGTTCCATATTAACTATCGAACACGTACCGACTCTATTATCGTTGACTCTGCTCCAGATATTCCGGCAGAAACGATAGTTGGTCCTTTTCCTCCAGGATTTGAAGAAGTTGAATTTGACCCCAATAGTTGGATCCTTTCAAGAGGAGATACTTTTAAATTCATGGAAATTACCGGTGTTTATTCTGCAGATAACATAGTAGTGATTTATTGGAATGAATTATGGGAAGATTTTGAAGTGGACGGTTACAATTTGTATAGAAGCGAATCATATTATGGTCCCTATGAAATCATAAACTCTGAATTGATTGCTGAAAATTCCTTTCTGGATGATACAGTTACGAATGGAACAACATATTTTTATAAAGTAAATGCTGTGAAATATGACGATTATGAATCTCCATTTTCATATATTGTGGAAGCCATGCCTATGAATTTTCCGCTTGACCAGGGAATTCTTGTGATCGATGAGACAAAAGATGGTCCCGGCATACCCGGAAATCCTACTGATGAAATGGTGGATGAATTTTACCAGGATGTGATGAACTGTGAATTTACGAGTTATGATTATGCTGATGATGGTATTCCCTCTCTGGATGTGATAAAAAATTATTCCACAATAGTCTGGCATGATGACGACCTTTCTGAGAATTTCATTGGTGATAATATCAATAATCTCGGATGTTACCTGATCAGTGGTGGGAATCTTATTATTTCAGGTTGGAAAACAGTTACGGAAATCCCGGACTTTTTTATCAGTGATTTTCTGGATTGTTTTCAGACCGAGATTGTTTCTGCTTTTGAATGTATTTCTGTTTTTTCAGATGATTATGCGGATTTAGATGTAAATCTCGAAAAATTACCTTCAGCTTTTAATGCTCTGCCATACATAAGCATTTTCCCGGATGCTGAAAATGATATCTACTTTTACGGAGGTCTTGCCGGCAGTCAGTATGAAGGAGAAATAACAGCTATTAAATCTCAATTAGATGGAACTTTTGTACTGCTCGGTTTTCCACTTTATTATTTTTATGAAGATGGAGTTACAGGATTTTTTGATCAGCTTCTCGACGAAATCGGAGAAACAGGAACAGAGAATTACGAATTACAAATTACGAATTACAAATTACGAAATTATCCCAATCCATTCAATCCGACCACTACTATTTCTTTCAATTTAACCACAGAGAGCCCGGAGAGCACAGAGTTGATAATCTATAATCTCAAAGGCCAGAAGATAAGAATTTTGGAGTGTGAAGAGTCTCTCTTCACAAAAGCCGAGGGACTCGGCTACTCCATATCCTGGAACGGAAAAGATGATAAAAATCAACCCGTTGGAAGCGGAATTTATTTCTATAAATTAATGATTGGCAATGAAGAGATTGCCTGCAAGAAGATGCTACTTTTGAAATGATTTAATTTGGAGTCGGCGAGTCTCTCGCCATTTGGAGTCGGTGACTCCGTCACCGTTTTGGAATAGGAGACTCTGTCGCCGAAAAATAATAAAGCCGAGGGACTCGGCTACTCCAAAATGAGGAAAAAAAATGTTCTTCGACATTAATAAGAACTTTAAAGAATTTACAAATTACAGGCATTCACCAGCACATCTTTTCCTGAATAATGCCTACTACATCATAACTGCTCATACATTAAAAAACATAAGACCTTTTTATGATGATGAAAGAAAGAAGATATTGATTGACTCAATTTTCCTGAATTTCGTTGATAGAAATGAATGGAAAATGATTGCCTGGTTTGTGGCGGATAATCATTACCATTTACTTATGAATTCAGAAAATAATGCGGGTAAATTATCAAAAATTATTGCTGATATTCATCGTTTCACAGCAATTACAATTAATAAGATGGATAATCTTTCCGGCAGGCAGGTTTGGTATCAATACTGGGATACAGCGATAACTTCGGAAAATTCCTTTTATGCCAGATTTAATTATATTCATTATAATCCAGTAAAACATGGTTATGTTACAAAGAGTGAAGATTACAAATTTTGCAGTTATAAAGATTATTTTGAAAAGGATGAAAACGAAATGCTCTTTATAAAGAAAGAATACCCATTTGATAAAGTAAAAGTGAGAGAACCATAATTTGATTTGGAGTTGGCGAGTCCCTCGCCGTTTTGGAGTCGGTGACTCCGTCGCCGTTTTGGAATCGGTGAGTCTCTCGCCGTTTTGGAATCGGGGACTCCGTCGCCGAAAAATAATAAAGCCGAGGGACTCGGCTACTCCAAAAGGAGGTATCATGAAAAAGATATTTTTCTCTTTAACTGTATTTTTCCTTCTGCTCTCCTCTCCTTGTTTGGCGGGAGAGTGGAATCTAACTGGTTCTCT
>JAUWNO010000323.1 GCA_030612605.1 Armatimonadota bacterium | reverse complement strand
TTAATAATTGATGTATTTTCATGTCAAGCAAAATATTTCACTCGTTTTCGATACTTTTAAAACCATTAAATTATTATTGGTTTTTAACCAATTTTCACTTTAATGAACTGCTTATTTTCCAGCCTGACAATACACAAAATGATAGATTAAAAAGAGAAATTACGACTGCTATATGTAATAGGATTAAAAGGATATCCGGCGATAATCTTTATCTCATTTCTTTGTAAGATATTTTTTTATTGACGGTTAATAAATAATGAAATTTAAGAATTGATGTCTTTTTTCAGAAGAAAGGACCCTTTAAGGAAAACGTTGTTTTGAAAATGGTTAGAAGTGGTGTTCTAATCAAGTAATTACTGGATCGAGCGGAGTGAAAATATTATTATAGTGAATAAACTTTTTTACATTCAACTGATTACATCGTTTATTATCGGTGGCGGAATCATCGCTCTGCTCTCTTTCTTAGCTGAAAGAGTCAGAACTCGTTTCGCCGGCATTGTTCTTGCTTTTCCATCGACTGCTGCGCTCGGATTTTTCTTTTTGGGCTGGACTCTTTCTGCAAAAACTGTTGCTGAAATAATACCTGCCACCCTTATACCGCTGGGATTAGTTGTTTTTTTTCCAGCTCTTTATATCTATGTTGCAGAGTTTTCTGCGAAATTTCTGAAGAGCAAAGTTTTGCAAATTCTTATTAGTTTCTTCGTGAGTATCAGCGTTTGGTTTTTATTAAGTTTGCCAATTGCTGTTTATGAATTGAACAATCTCGCATTTGGGCTGGCAGGATACATCATACTCGCCCTTCTCACTCACTGGTTACTCCACCGAAAAAACTATGAAAAACCAGCCTCACTTTTTTACTCATTTGTACAGAAAATTGGTCGCGCCATCTTTGCCGGATTCATCATCGTGCTGGTTGTATTCCTGGGTAAAACACTTAGCCCGTTCTGGGGTGGAGTGTTCACGATGTTCCCAGCTGCCTTGTCTTCTTCGCTGATGATTCTTCACTGGTATTACGATCCCAAAAGTTTGTTCCCAACCGTGCAAAAATTTGCACTGGGCTCCATTACCATACTTGTTTACTCATTAACAGTTATGCTTGTTTTTCCATTAGTTGGATTTATTCTCGGCACAATCGTTGCCTACTTTGCAAGCCTGGTTACGTCTTTGCTGCTTTCGAAAGTTTCAAATAGAGCGAAATAGATTTTTCCTAATTTTTGCAGAACTCACATATTGATATTATACTGAGAAGATTTTTATCTCTTTTATTTATAAGATATTTTTTTGTTGACAGCTAATAAACAATGAAATTTAAATATTGGTGTCTTTTTTCAGAAAAAAGGAAATAATAAGTGAAATATTATTATGCGTGCTTCGCAGTTGATTGCGATGTTAGACGCACACTAGGGCGTTCTGTCATGCGCTGTAAGATTCACAGACAAACGGGCGTGGCGGTACTGCTTGAAAGGAGGGTTATATGAAGACAGACCGAGAAAGGAAGAATGCAGCAATAGTGGTTATAAGGTGGTCAGCACGCATACTCGGGTTGATCATGGCGGGATTCTTACTGCTTATGTTCATTGGGCAATCTCTGGAGTCTAATTCGCTACCCGAGTCAATTGAGCTGATCGCAGCAATCGGGTTAGCTCTGATGGGGTTCTATGTAGTAGCTATGTTCCTGGCACTCAAATGGGAGCGTGTGGGCTCGTTACTTGGGGTAGCAGCCCTCGGAGGTTTCTTCGTCATAATGTTCCTGGGACTGCTTCCCGGAAATGTTTCAGGCGGTTTCAATACCAAAGGTGTCCTGAATCCGATATTTCTAGCCTTATGGCTACCGATCCTGTTGTACTTGCTATGCCGGGGACTCGAAAGGCGGGGGCGGGAACGAACGAAGCCGGTTCTCTGAACAGAAAGGCAGTAGAGCTATTTCACATTTCAGTATTCTTAAATAAAAATTATGCGGGAAAGTCAGAAAAAATTTAAAAGCCCCCCAAAAAGATATCAGCCCAGAGGGCTTTCTATTCTCTATGAAGATCATGATATTCTGGTTGTGGATAAAATGAGCGGTCTTTTAACAGTGAGTAATGAGAAAGTCAAAGAAAATACAGCTTATTATCTCTTAAATAAGTACGTGCGAAAAGGGAATCAGAAATCAAGAAACCGGATATTTATTGTACATCGTTTGGATAGAGATACTTCTGGTGTTATCGTTTTTGCTAAAAATATAAATGCCAAGCGTTTTCTTCAGGAAGAGTGGCAGGGATTTAAAAAAAAGTACTATGCTGTTGTGCATGGAACGTTACCGAAGAAGGAGGACGTAATTACTTCATATCTGGCAGAAAACCGTATTCATAAAATGTATTCTGTTGATGATCCTAAAAAAGGTAAGCGTGCTAAGACCGGGTATAAGGTTCTGAGAGAATCAAAAAAGTACAGTCTGCTTGAAATAGATCTGCTTACAGGTAGGAAAAATCAGATTCGGGTCCATTTTTCGGAAAAAGGTTGTCCTGTGGTTGGAGATAAAATGTATGGAAAAAAGGAAAAAGGTATTAAGAGACTTACACTTCATGCAGCCTCTATAACAATATTACATCCCTATACAAAAGCGAAGATGACCTTTGAGGCAAAGGTTCCTGATTATTTTAAATCACTTGTAAATAGTAGCAACTGAATTGCTCATCGCTCATTTCTATAACTTCTTCACAAAAATGTTAATATTAAACTGAGAAGATTTTTATCTCACTTATTTTCGCAGGATATTTTTTTGTTGACAACTAATAATCTATGAAATTTAAGATTTGGTGTCTTTTTTCAGAAAAAGGAAACTATGAGTGAAATGTTATTTTACGAAGATGTAAGGTTATTATTATGCGAGTTTCGAAGTTGATTGCGATGTTGCCTTTAAATATTAACAAAGTTATTCAATATAAAATAAATGGTGGAAATATGAAAAAACCATTAAGAAAAACAATTTTTATTATAAGCATAATACTTTTTTTCAATATTTCTTATGCAAAGTTAAATAAAGCTTCTTCAAAAATTCCTGATTGGATATCTAATAAACCTATCGGGAAAAATTTCGATTATTATACAAGTATAGTAAGTTCTTCTAAGGTGTTAGAGACAGCTCAAAAAGGTGCTATTGCCAATGCTCTTTTGGAAATCATACAGGAAAAAGGAGCAATCATTGTAGATGCTAAAGCAGGCGACTGTCGTAAAATAAACTTTACAAAATAAGATTATTTTTAAAGTTTGTATTCATGAGAGAAAAAATAAATAGAGTTTTAAAATATTTGGATGAGAA
>JAUWNO010000230.1 GCA_030612605.1 Armatimonadota bacterium | reverse complement strand
GGAGAACCTGTAGATTATGTGCTATTAAAAATAAATAACCAACCGGGTGAGTTTTCTTTCTCAGATAATCTTGGAAGTTTTGAATACAAACTTCCGGCAGGAATTTACGATGTTTATGCAGAACGGGTATTTTACGAGGATGTAATCGAGTATCAAGTGGAAGTATTTGATGGGCAGTTCACGCAGGTACTAATTCCAATGCTTGAAACAGTGGATGCGGAAAATATTCAATATTCAATATACAATATTCAATTGAGAAACTATCCTAATCCGTTTAATCCCGAAACAACAATTCAATTTAGCAACGAACAAAACCAACAAAACGAACAAATTAAAATTGAAATATATAACATCAAAGGACAGAAAGTGAAAACTTTCCCCATAAACCCATCCGCTCATACACCCATAAACTCAATAATTTGGAACGGAACTGATAACAACAATAAAGCAGTTTCTTCAGGAATTTATTTCTACAAATTGAAAACCGATAATTTCGAAAAGACGAGAAAAATGATTCTTTTGAAATAAGAAAATTTGATAAGCAAGACTTGACTCGCAATGATCGAAGGAAATGTGGGTTGAGGATTGCGAGTATTTCAGACAGGTTGTTCTTCCCGAATATCGGGACACTTCAGTCTTCATTTTATGCCCTGACAAGTCGTCACGAGTCAAGCTTCCCTATATCAGCAAGCTGATATTTCATTTAAGATGAAATCGAATCCTCGTAAAGCGACCAGCTTGGTCGCTATCATTCTCGACCTGGCAGGTCGAGTTACAAAATATTTAGTTTCATAGGAATCCAACCTGAAAAAAACGTAATAATATTATAATAAAGATTGACCTTCAGTTAAAATATAATTATACATTTTCCTTGCAAAATCCGATACAATAACAGCGCTGGATGGACCGATCTTAACATTATTCAAATATTGAAGACGCAGCACATCTCCATTTTGAAGTTCAGGAATTACACCCGCAAAGAAAAAACCAAATACTTCTAAGGCTGCACAATAAACTGCTACAGCCGGTTCTGATAAAGGTAAATCCAGATAAATACACTCAATTTTGTTCAAACAAAGATCATGAAGATGAAGTTTTATTATGCTCTCGATATCCTTCCCAAATTTCTTTACAGAAATCATGGCAATGCTTACATCCGGAGAAGCTTGAATTTCCACAACCGAGGACTCAGGAATTTCAATACTTTTGAAATCTGATATTTTTTCAATCTTCCTATTGAATTTCCCATTCTCATAAATCTCGTTAATAATACCCCAGTGATGCATCGGTGGATAAACAGTTCGTAAAGGTTCTTTTTGCACACGAAGATAAAAGATCACAGTTGTCTGGCGTTCTTCCAGGTGAGAATGAATTTTCTTAAAGGAAAAACGCTGCGGTACATTAGCGAGCATTAAACCGGTTTCTACAGCTCCGAGTGCAATATTTCCCTTTTGGGTGAAAGAGTGAACAGAAACTGCTTCACTAAATAAGCCGTACATTCCCTGCTCTCTGGCATATTCGATCAAGGATTGTTTCATTCGCGTGAACAGATTTCTTTTCCTGAAGCGAGGATCAACAACTGCCTGTCCAACATCACCAACCACAGAATCGCGAGCTTCTTTCATCATGGCAATATGACCGATAATTTCGTTATCTTCAGTAACTGCAACTATGGAAACCTGTATGCCGTTTTCCAGCAGATCTTTCACTTTATCCGGCAGATACACACTTTCTTTATAAGAAAAACTATAGGAGCGATACATACATCGTGCCAAAGCAACCCCTTCAGCAGGAGTCATCAAACGTATTTCTAAAGGAGTGTCTAAAGGTGCAAGTTCAGCTTCTGTTGGTTTACTGATTTTTTCCTCTTTGGCAATATCAACGGAATCGTAAGGAATATTTTTCACAAATTCAAGCCGCTTTCCTTTCCTTCCTAAATTATACGAACGCATCTCATCAGCGAAAGCTTTCATCAGCAGTATGCCAATACCGGTTTTTCCTGTCTTTTCCATCTGCTTCATATCCCAGGGTAATCCCTGATCTTCGATGGCAATTACAAATTTTGTTGGTTTTCTCTCTAAAATCACATCAAAATACTCATCTTCATTATTTTCAAATGCATGTTCAATCACGTTTAAGCAAGCTTCTTCAGTGATGAGTTCCAATTTATTCACATCAGATCTTTTAAATCCCTGCTGCACAGATATTTCCCTGACAAAAGATGTTATTGCAGGTAAATTCTTTTTCTGAGCATTAACCTTTAAAACTGCTATTTTTTTGGATATTTCAGCCATTTTTATTTTCTCCTTTTTTTAGCCTTTAAGAACACGAAGCATTTCAAAATTTTTATTAAAAGATGTCCAATTATTTTATAATTTTTAGGATAGCTGGTAATTTTGGTTTATTTTCTCGTTACAAAGTGTTTACTCCGGCTTTGACGGATGCACTTTATAATGCCATTGCAAGCGAAGTTTAACTTCGCAAACAACTTTATTACCAAGAAAATCTCGTAACGAAAGTAAAAAATCAAATAAATATATTTGACATAAAACTTATTAACAATTATTTGTAAAATATGTAAATTACAGAATTATAAAAATCAAAATAAAATTGGAGTAATCATGATATTAACAAGAAAGCTTCAACTTAAAATAATTGATGTGAAAAATTGGTCATTCCTGAATGAATTGAACAATAATGTTTTTAAGGCTTATAATGATGTAGTAAACACTCATTATTTTTCAACATTATTTAAAGATAGAATTGCTTTAACCGATGAAGAAATTAATTCAAAAACAATTAAAATAAACAAAAAATTGAATAATAATAAAGAAAAAATCAAAGAATCCAAAGACGACAAAGAAAAAATTGAAACATTAAAAAAGACACAGCAAAAACTTTATAATACACTGCGAATACTTAATAGAGAAGTAAGAGATAAAGCAGAAGAATTTTTTACAACCAGTGATAAAAATTTTGGTTATCAAATGCTTTCCAGAAAATTTCCGGAAATACCATCTACAATCAGAACTTGCATTAATGCAGATGTTTATGCCAATTTTACTAAAGAGATAAACGACATAAGAAGTGGAAAGCGTGCAGTTCGCACATATAGAAAAGGTGTTCCCATTCCTTTCCAACTTGATAAATCCAAAGAAATATTTGTTAATAAAAATGATAAAATAGTATTCCGCTGGATCAAGGATATTGATTTTGAAATTATATTCGGTCGTGATAAATCTTCAAGACAATCTGAAGTTGAAAAAATAATTTCAGGTGATTACAAAATGTCCGATTCAAAACTTCAAATTAAAAATAGAAAAATATATCTCCTTCTCGCTCTTAATCAACCGGAAGATAAATTACAATTAGATAAGAATGTAACTATTGGTGTTGATCTGGGAATCGTTTTTCCTGCTTATGTAAGCACAAATTCAGGAATTCAACATCAACGAATAGGTTCAATTGATGACCTTTTTAAACTAAGAATGCAAATACAAAAAAGAAGAAGAAGACTTCAAAGAGATATAAAATCAACTCATGGTGGTAAGGGAAGAACAAAAAAACTTAAAGCTCTTGAACGTTTACGACAGAAAGAAAGAAATTATGTTCGCACTTATAACCATTTTGTTTCAAAAGAAATAGTTACCTTTGCCATCCAAAATAAAGCTGCTACTATTATTATGGAAGATCTTTCAGGATTTGGAAAGAACAAAGAAAAAGGTGACATTGTACTCAGAAACTGGTCATATTTTGAATTACAATCTATGGTTGAATACAAAGCAAAGCTGAAAGGTATCGAAGTTAAAAAGGTCGATCCGAAATATTCAAGCCAGATTTGTTCTGTTTGTGGCGAAAAAGGTAAAAGAGAATCTCAGAAGGATTTTCTCTGTTTTAATAAAAAATGTGAGAATTTCGGAAAGAAAATTCTTGCAGATTATAATGCTGCCTGGAATATTGCCAAAGGTGGCATTAAAATATAAGTTCTTTATAATTTTAATATTCTCGCTTCGGCGACGGGCGATCTCACGTCCGAAGGGTGAGGGAACGAGCAATCGCTTGGCATCCACTCACTAACCTGACTCAAAATTATTTGGAAAAACGCCGAAAATCTCGGGAACACTTATGTATAGCGTGTTTGCAAAAGTCTGGAAGGTAAATTTGGTGTTTATTTTGATAATTTTCCGACTTTTTGTTATTAATATCTCATTCCGAGATTTTGATTTAATCCTTTCAATTTATTTGAGTTAAGTAATTTAACGCCTTTAATTGGTTTTTATCACGTAGTCAGGATTGAGACATATGGGAAAAAACTCCGATCATTTTTGCCATAGGAAACTTTAATTGGTTTTTATCACGTAGTCAGGATTGAGACACCGTTATAGAACAATCATAATCTTCCAAAACTATCTTTAATTGGTTTTTATCACGTAGTCAGGATTGAGAC
>JAUWNO010000373.1 GCA_030612605.1 Armatimonadota bacterium | reverse complement strand
TGTTTTTTTTGGCAGAAAATCGTTAACACCAATGTTAAATATAAGAATTTTAAATTGTTTGTTTGGCATTTGAATATTGAGATTTATTTGGATTTTGTTTTTTGAGATTTGTATTTTCCAGTTTATCTGGGTTAGGTGATTATGGAATTAAATTTACCAACAAGTTATCGTGAAATAACAAATTACTCCAGACAAGTCGGGACAAACAAAATATCAAAATCCAAAACACAAATTATTCACCCTGTTAAATAATGCTTCGCATTAAATATACGATTTATTTAACAGGGCAGGTAAAAAACAATGATCAAAATTTCAAATTCAAAACAAATCGAAGCAATTGTTCGTTTGTTATTTCAACATTTGTATTTGGAATTTATTTGTTTTTTGGGATTTGTTGTTTGTAATTTTATAGTATTTTTTCCGCTCGTTCCTAAACTCCGTTTGGGAATGTGAATTGTTTAAAAAACTCTGTTTTGTAAAATTATATTTATCAGTAGATTATGGAAACATTAAAATTGTTTTTGCCACGAAACAGAGTTTCGTTACAAGCGAAATATTTTCTTAGTGTTCCTTCGTGTTCTTGGTGGCTAATTTTTTGGCTAATTTTTCCACTTGACAAAGAAATTACCATCTTAAAAAAAATGTTCCAAAAAAATAATTAAAATAAGGAGAACTTAAATGATTCAACTTAAGAATCTTGTAAAAGATTACGGCACACTGCGAGCTGTTGATCATATTGATTTTGAAATCAATGAAGGTGAGATTTTAGGTTTTCTAGGACCAAACGGTGCTGGAAAAACAACAACTCTAAAAGTGATCACCTGTTTTCTAAGTCCTACTGAAGGGAACATTTTTGTGGAAGATAAGAATGTCCTGGAAGACTCTCTTGAAATCAGGAAAATTATTGGGTATCTACCTGAGAATAATCCGCTCTATTTTGAAATGACAGTTTTCGATTATCTGAAGTTTATTGCTGAAATCAGGCAAATTACAAATTTCAAATCCAGGTTGAGAGAAGTCATTGAAAAATGCGGATTGCATGGAGTTGTCGAGAAACCAATTAATACTCTTTCTTAGGGTTATAAACAACGTGTTGGCATAGCTCAAGCTTTTATTCACGATCCCAAAATCCTGATTCTCGATGAACCGACTTCCGGACTCGATCCAAACCAGATAGCTGAGATTCGTGAACTTATCATAGAACTCGGTAAAGAAAAAACTCTCATTATTTCCACTCATATTTTGCAGGAAGTTCAAGCTGTTTGTGATCGGATCGTTATTATTCACAAAGGAAAGATTGTTGCTGATGGTTCTACGGAAGAGCTGAAATCCAGTTTCCAGAATAAGACGAAATTGGTGTTGGAACTGATAGCAAAAGAAGAGGAAATTCATTCCATTAAAGAAAGCATTGAGGATATCAGCATACTTTCCATTACTCCCAAAGAAAATGAAATACAGCAAATTGCAATTGAGTATGATTCTGAAAAAGATAAACGAATAGAAATCTATAATTTTATCAAATCTAAAGATTGGGTTTTATTGGAAATGCATCGTGAACACATCAGTCTGGAAGCTGTTTTCCGCAATCTTACCATTGAAGAAGGAGAAGAAAAATGAGTTATATTGGAATCTTAGCCAAAAAAGAAATGAAAGGATATTTCAATTCACTTTCCGCTTACATTATTTTAGTAGTATTTTTGCTGATTTCAGGTTGGTTTTTTACCAGTCCTCTATTTTTGAATAATCAAGCTGATTTACGCTCTCTTTTTGGAATAATTCCAATTGTCTTTTTATTCTTTATTCCGGCAATTACAATGGGCTTAATTTCAAGAGAGAAAAACTCGGGAACGATCGAACTTTTAACCACTTTTCCCATCAAAGATTCTGAGATTGTAATGGGAAAATTCTGGTCTTCTCTGGGATTGATAGTTGTAGGATTGCTGTTCACTTTGGTTCATCTTATCACAATTATGATTCTTGGGAAGAACATAGATTATGGTGCGATCTTCTGTGGATATTTGGGTTTAATTCTTTTGGGAGCAGTTTACAGTGCAATAGGGATTTTTTCTTCCAGCCTTACGAACAACCAGATTGTGGCATTCATTATCAGCTTTTTTATAGTTTTCGTTCTTTTTATTCTGCAGTATTCTCTTTTCTTTTTGCCCAGTTATATTGTTGGTTTTTTCCAATATCTCAGTATTGGATACCATTTTTCCAATATTTCACGTGGAGTGATCGATACGAGAAACCTGGTTTATTTTATCAGTCTGATAGTTCTCTTTCTAAGGTTTTCGGTTGTTGCCTTAGAATCACGGAAATGGAAATAGGAGGTTGAGATGAGAAAAACAAACTGGCTGAACCTGATAATATTTGTAGCGATAATTGTATTCGTGAATTTAGTTTCTATTACTATTTTTTCTAGGATGGATCTCTCCAAAGGAAAGATATATTCTCTTTCAAAATCCAGTAAAGAAGCAGTTAGAAACCTGGAAGACAGACTTGTAGTTAAAGCATATTTTTCCAAGAATTTACCTGGAGAATTTGCTGATGCTCGTCGTTTTGCCAATGATCTGCTCTCAGAATATCAAGCCTATTCAAGAGGGAAACTTCGTTTTGAGTTTCTGGATCCGAAAGATGAAAACCGCTTGAAAGAAGAGGCAAGGAAAAATCAAATTTCTCCGGTTTCCATGCGGGTGGTGGAAAATGATAAACTAGAAATTCGTGAAGTTTATATGGGATTAGCTTTTTTGTATCAGGATAAAACCGAAGCGATTCCACTCATTCAAAACACACGC
>JAUWNO010000010.1 GCA_030612605.1 Armatimonadota bacterium | reverse complement strand
AATGTCCCACCCTTCTTTATAATGGTTATGGTGGTCATCGTATCGAAGGTATTGGCGATAAACATGTTCCCTGGATACATAACATCAAGAATATGGATATGGTTGCAGGAATCGATGATGAACCGAATATGCATATTATGCGGCTTTTCAATGAACCGGAAGGCAAAAAACTACTCATCGAAAAAGGTGTCGAGCCACAACTTTTAGAAAAGCTCGATCTACTGGGAATATCCTCGATCGCTAACCTGATGGGTTCTATCAAAATGGCAAAATATTACGAAATGAACGAAAATGATGTCGTATTCACTGTTGCCACAGATTCCATGGAAATGTACCAATCACGCATCATAGAAGAACGGGAAAGACTTGGTGAATTTGATTCCAAACAAGCAGCAATCGTTTATGAGGCAGACTTGATGGGAATTGGCATAGACCACATGATCGAGATGACCTACTATGAAAAAAGAAGAATGCATAATTTGAAATACTTCACCTGGATAGAACAGCAGGGAAAATCCGTAGAAGAACTCAATGCTCAATGGTATGATGATAATTACTGGAAACATCAGTTAGAGAAAGTTGATGAGTGGGATAAAGAAATTGCGGAATTCAATGAACGAACAGGTTTGTTAAAGGAATATGAATAAAACATCGGAATGTTCAATTTATTGATCTTCCGATTGTTTTAGAAAACTACATTCCGAAGATTCGATAAATCGAAACATTCGGAAGTAATCGGGTAGAAATTATGAATAACAAATACTATTTCGAATGCATAACCTGCGGGAAGAAATATACAGCAGACGAAGTTACTTACCTCTGCCCGGTTTGTGAAAAAGAAAACGATGGTACACAACCGCCTAAAGGTGTTTTGAAAACTCTCTACAATTATGAAAAGATCAGAACCCGTTATAAAAAGCATAAACTCTTTGATAAACTTAAAGAAAAGGAATATCGGGAACTTTTACCGATAAAATCAGAGAGAAGTTTATCTTTCTTAAAAGTCGGGAAAACTCCGCTTTATGATGTTTCAAACTTAACAAGTTTCAAAAACTTGTTAAGTTTTAAGAAAGTCCCTTTCTATCTTTTCCTCAAAGATGATTCCCAAAATCCTACTTTTTCTTTTAAAGACAGAGCTTCCGACCTGGTTTGTGCTGTTGCCAAAGAGAATGGGCTCGATATCATTGTGGCAGCTTCTACAGGAAATGCCGGTTCATCTCTTGCAGGAATTTGTGCATCTCAACATCAGAAAGCAATTATCTTTGCTCCGGTATCAGCACCCAAAGCAAAACTTACTCAGATTCTTATGTATGGTGCTCAATTAATTCCCATAGATGGAACTTACGATGATGCTTTTGATCTGAGCATTGAAGCTACGAAGAAGTTTGGCTGGTACAATCGTAATACTGCTTATAATCCTTTTACAATTGAAGGGAAAAAAATTGTTGCTTTTGAAATTTTCCAGCAGATGAAACGTGAACTTCCAGATCGGGTTTTTGTACCGGTGGGAGATGGCTGCATCATTTCCGGTGTTTACAAAGGATTTGAAGACCTGCTGAAATTGGGGTTGATCAGTAAAATTCCTACAATCGTTGCTGTTCAATCTGAAAAAAGTGATAATTTCATACGCAATTTGGAGTCGGATACATTCATTTCAAAACCCAGTAAAACAATTGCTGATTCCATAGCAGTGGATATTCCCCGTAATTTCTGGATGACAAAAAAATATATCGAAGAATATAAAGGTGAGTGGATTTCGGTTACAGATGAAGAGATTATTTCGGCTTCCAAAATCCTGAGTGAAAATACCGGTATCTTTGCAGAACCTGCTGCTGCTGCCAGTTTTGCAGGAATGTTAAAGTATCACAAACAAGACAAAATTAACGGAAATTCAAAGAATGTTGTTTTGCTTACCGGAAGCGGTTTGAAGGATTTGAAAGCAGTACGGAAAGTGATCAAGATACCCAAGGCGATAAAGAGTCTGGATGAAATTAATCCTTGACGTCATAACGTTATAACGTTAATTAAATTTTGATGGTGAGATTAAAACCTTGAAAAGGTTTATAAGTATTTTCTCCCTGCTGAACCTTTTCAACGGTTTCTTGAGTTTCAACCATTGAAAAAGCCTACTTGGAATATTTCCTCTGTGGGTAAGCTTTTTCAAGGTATTATAAAGCAGGAGGTGTTTTATGGCATTATTTACAAAGAGAGCAACAGTTTATTTCGATCCTGAAATTCATCATATTCTCAAACTTAAAGCTTTGGAAACCAACCGCTCTATTTCAGATATTGTTGATGAGGCAATTCGTCTTGAACTGGCAGAAGATGCTGAAGATCTGCAAGCTATCAAAGAAAGAGAAAAAGAACCAACAATTACTTATGAAGAACTTATAGCGGATTTAAAGGCTCATGGCAAAATATAAACTGAAATTTGCCACATCAGTCAAAAAAGATCTCCGAAGAATTCCTAACGATGATGTGGCTAAGATACTGAATCTAATTAAATCGTTGTTGGAAAATCCTTATCCAAAAAATGTTAAAAAATTATCTCATCAAAATAAATTCAGAATTCGTTATCGAAATTACCGAATTTCATATAAAATTGAAAATGATGAATTAATTATATATGTCCTTAAAATATCGCATAGAAAAAATGTGTAAATCAGCGTCAAAAAAATAATAACTGAATAATAATTTGTGTAAATTCGTGTAATTCGTGGATAAAAAAAAGTCAGTGATAGTCTGTGGCAAATGGAGAATTGAATGAAATCCATCAGAAAAATCGATGCAATTCCAAAACTAAATGGCTCCTGGAAATTTTTAGATGACTATTCTTATGAGGGAATGATACATGGTCAGTTGCTTTATTCTACCTGTCATCACGGTTTCATCAGGAAAGTCACTTTCCCGGAAGGTTACGATCTTTCCGAATTCACAATGGTTTATGCAGAAGATATTCTGGGTGAAAATATTGTTCCGGAACCTGTTTGCGACCAACCGTATATGGCAGATAAAGAAGTTTTCCATTTCGGTCAGGTAATTATGGGAATTGCTCATCCTAATCGCAAATTACTTCGTGAGTTCATCAGTAATACGAGTATAGAATACAAAGAGCTTCCTGCTATTACTGATATCAAAGAATGTCTGGAAAACGAAGATAATGTCTTCGGCAGAAAACTGACCATCGATCACCGAACAGGTAAAAAGCCAGATCCGAATTGGGTTCATCATCACAAAATTTATTACACTCCTCACCAGGAACAGGCTTACCTTGAACCGCAGGGAATGATCGCCATCTGGCAACCAAAAGATAAGATCATGTTCGTACGTGCAAACTGTCAGTGTCCTTTCTTTGTAAAAGAAGGCGTAGAAGCTATAATGGGTAACAAGATCAAAGAAGCTGTCATCGAAACTTCCGAAGGGATCGGTGGGGCATTTGGCGGAAAGGAAGATTTTCCAAGCTTGTTAGCTGGAATAACATCTTTGCTCTCCTATAAAAGCGGCAAACCCGTTAAGATCGTTCTGGACCGTTCGGATGATATCCAGATAACAACAAAGCGTCATCCTGCCAGAATTGAGATCAACTCATGGACAGACCCTGAAACCAAAAAGATCATGAAAATCAATATTGATTACAGATTGGATACCGGAGCATATCAAACGCTTTCCCCTGTCGTGTTAGCACGTGGTGTTCTGCATGCCATCAGTGGATACAGCATCCCCAGTGCTTTTATTCGGGGAAGATTATTCCGCAGTAATACTCCATCTAATGGAGCATTTCGCGGTTTTGGAGCTCCCCAGGGCTTTGCTGCAATGGAAGCACATATAGATAAGATTGCAGTTGATTTAAAAATGAATCCCTATGAATTCCGAAAAATAAACATCTTCAAGATTGGTGATGAATTTCCAACAACTCAGCCTATCATAGAAAATAACCTTTCAGATTGTCTTGAACGTGTGATCGAAAAATCTGATTATTTAAACAAACTGAAAGAATTCAAAGAATGGAACAAAAGCCACAAAGATAAAAAAGGAATTGGTATTTCTATTGGTTATCACGGAGGAGGATATACAGGAAATGGTGAAAAAATTCTTAATTCCGAAGTAAAAGTAGTTATTGAAAAAGATGCCATTGTAAAGATATACGTTTCCAATACAGATATGGGACAGGGAGCACATACCACTCTTGCTCAGATGTTCTTTGAAGCTATTGATCATCCACTTGAAAAATGTCGGGTTCAACTTCCAAATACCAGCAAAACACCCAACAGCGGTCCTACAGTTGCTTCGCGAACTATTTATATCATTGGTAACCTGCTTCGCAAATTTGCACTTAAGATCAAAGATGAATTTGGATTTGAAAATCTTGAGAATTTTGTTACATCCAATCAAAATAAATTTCCACACGAATTCAGAATGAAATTTGTACAGGATCCTTCGGTAGTTTTTGATGATGAGAATTATGTGGGTGTAGCTTATAAAGACTATTCCTGGGCTGCCTGTGTTACCGAAATTTATTTTCATGCAGATACATATCAAATTGAATTAACGAAAAGCTGCAGTGTAATGGATATCGGGAAAGTGGTAAATCAAAAGATCGCAACTGGTCAGGCAGAAGGTGGTATTTTACAGGGACTTGCTTACGGACTTTGTGAATTTTTCTACAAACCCGGTTACGGCAGGATGCACGGTTTCACCGATTATGCTCTTCCCACAACAATGGATATTCCTGAAATCGATGTTGAATTCATTCATACTGATAGCCTGATTGCCAAAGGTCTTGGTGAGATCCCAATGGATTTTCCTGCACCTTCTATCAGGAATGCTTTTTATAATGCTACAGGAGTTTTTATTGATGAATACCCGCTTGTGCCGGAAAGAATTCTTAGAAACTTAAACGTGAATAAGCACTGTTAATTAGCAACTTAATGTATGAATTAAGATGTCAAAAGGAGGGAACTTTGAAAAAGCTATTATTAATACTTATATTTACAATAATTCTTTCAATATCAGTTAATTCTCAAACATTTACAGAAATCATTGATTATGGATGGGGTCATGGAATCGGTAGAGTTGGACAAACCTTTATAGATATTGATAATGATGGATTATTGGATGCTATCTTTTTAGGTTTTAATTACAATTTTCTTCATTTTGAACAGGATGCAATTAATTCAACATCTTTGTATTTCGTATCAAATAGTGCTTTAAATGAACTAAATACTCCCAGTGGAACTCAGCAACCTTTTTTCATTGATATTGATAATGATAACCTTTTGGATATGTTTGTTGGCACCAATTCTTGTTGGGTACCAGAAAGTGGATATGTTTATCATTATGAACAATCTTCAATCAATTCATATGATTTTACTTTAATTTCAGAAAATTTTATGGGTTTCAAAGAACATAGTTGCCTAACCCCGACAATAATTGATATCGATGGTGATGGTTTATTGGATATGATTCATCACGTTACTGAATACGAAGAGTATTGGCCAGGGCAGGGGGAATTTTATTTTTACTATAAACACTATGAACAAGCTTCACCTAATTCATATACATTCAATTTTATTACTGAAGAATTTATTGATTTAAGTCCTGAATATTTTTATACACCAACATTTATAGATATTGATAACGATAATTTATTAGATATGTTTATTGGTCATTGGTTTGGAGGAATTTACCATTATGAGCAAAACGAGGAAAATTCTTACGATTTCTCTTTAATTTCGCAAACATTTAATAACATTGATTTAGGCGTTGGTATTTCTCCTACTTTCATTGATATTGATTCTAATGGTTTAATTGATTTATTACTATCTGTATGTTATAAAGATATTGTCCGTTTCGAGCAAATATATAATAATTCTTATGAATTTGTTACAACCGATAGTGTTAAAACTAATATTATTGATGTTGGTTCTTGCTCAACAATAACTATTGAGGATATTGATAACAACGGATTAATTGATATTTTAATTGGAGAAGCTAGTTACGATTATGGCGTTTTTGCTAATCTAACTCATTATGAACAAACAAATACTAATTCATTTAGTTTCGGTTTTATATCTGATTCAATCAATACAGTTTTTGGTGACGGAGAAGCTATTCCGACAATTAATGATGTTGATTTTGACGGATTATTGGATTTATTTATTGGTCAAATGAATTATGAAATCAAACATTATGAACAAATATCTATTGGAAATTACGAATTTGTCCTTATAACAAATAATTTTAACAACTTATCAGCTGGTGCTGCAACTTGTTTTATAGATTTGGATAATGATAGTCTATTAGATTTACTTATTGGCAATCACTCCGGTAATATAAAACACTATGAACAGACTTCAATAAATTCATATGATTTTATTTTGATCTCAAATACTTTTAATGATATTGATGTTGGATTGAGATCTAAACCTTTTGTAACAGATTTCAATAATGATGGTTTACTTGATTTGTTTATAGGAGAAGAGTCTGGAAATATAAATTACTATGAACAGGACTCACAATATTCGTATGATTTCACACTTGTCACAAACCATTTTTTACAAATAGATGTTGGCTACTGCTCTGCTCCATTTTTTTATGATTTAAACGGAGATAATCTGGAAGATTTAATTGTTGGTTCAGTAGATGGGGGATTATACTTATATGCTCAGAATCCTGTTTCAGTAGAAGAGGAATTAGTCGAACACAAAGCAATAAAACTTTACCAAAATTTTCCAAATCCATTCAATCCAAACACAACTATTTATTTTTCAATTCCAGTAGAAAGCAAAGTTGAATTATCAATCTACAACATCAAAGGACAAAAAGTAAAAACTCTTATCAATGATATGTTCGTTAAAGGTAATCATTCAATTGACTGGAATGGTGACAATAAATTTGGAAATTCAGTAAGTTCAGGTTTATATCTCTATGAATTGAAAGTTAATGGTAAGACTGAAGCAGTGAGTAAATGTTTACTTCTAAAATGAAAGAATTAGTCGTCATTACTATGTCGATGGCAGAAGAGGAAACATGAATATTAATTTCACTCTAAACAAGAAATCCGTAACAATCGACGTCGATCCAATGAAACGTCTTCTCGATATCCTAAGAGAAGATTTTAGATTGCTGGGAACCAAAGAAAGTTGCGGTGAGGGTGAATGTGGAGCTTGCACTGTCCTTTTAGATGGAAAACCTGTAACCAGTTGCCTTGTCAACGCAGTTCACATCGATGGGAAAGAAGTAATGACATCGGAAGGAATTGCAAAAGAACCTATTGGAAAACTGCTGATCGATTGTTTTGATGAGACTAATGCTGTGCAATGTGGTTTTTGCTTTCCGGGATTTCTGGTCACATCCTATCACTACGTTAAAACAGATGGTGAAAAGAACCTGAATAAGATCAAGAAAGCACTTTCTGGAAACATCTGCCGCTGTACCGGTTATCAAAAGATATTTGAATCTGTGATGCTGGCTTGTGAAAGGAAACCGCTAATGAACGCTAATGAACGCTAATGAACACGAATAGAGTGAAACTAAAATGAAAAAATATCTTCCATTTCAGGAGCGTGGGTTTAAGACAAATTTTTTTATTAAAAGATTTATTTGCGTATTTTCGCGTTCATTCGCGGTTGGAGAATCTTGATGAAATTCTATAAACTGGTCTTCCTCTTAAACTCATCCTGCTGTCCTTCTCTTTTTGATGAAAATATGAAAGATATTCCAAAGAGAAGGAACACAAGAAAAGCAAGAAGAGATTCAACTGGGAAATGTTAGATATAAATTGTCAGTATAAGTCTGTGGAAGTCAGTGGTAAAAAGGAAATTAATATGAAATTCTATAAACCAAAATCCCTCTTAGAACTATTTGAAACTTCCGAGAAAATTGAAGGAAAAAAGTATTTTCTTGCTGGCGGAACAGATATAAATGTCCAAATAAAGAACGGAATGATAAAAGATGAACCCATAATTTTTCTGAATCATTTAACAGAGTTAAAAAATATTTTACAATCAGACAATCATATCATCATCGGTGCTTTAACAAGTTTTAGCGAAATTTTAGAATCTGAACTTCTAAAGAACAAACTACCTTTTTTTCAAAATTCTCTTAAGAACTTTGCATCTCCTTTAATACAGACTACAGCAACCATTGGAGGAAATATCGCTAATGGTTCTCCCACTGCTGATATAGTTCCGCTTCTTTTAATTCTGGATGCGAAACTGAAATTATTCTCAAAATCGAAATTACGTGAAGTTCCAATTAGTGAATTTTATCTTGGATACAAAAAATTCATTCTTAAAAGAAATGAAATCATCGGAGCTGTTCTGATTCCAGAAAATGCAGAAACAGGTTATGAAACATTTTACAAAAAGATCGGTTCACGAAAAGCTTTATATATCGCAAAACTGGCAATCGCCGGATTGAAGAAAATTTCAAATAATAAAATCGAGGAAATAAAACTCGCAGTTGGCAGTTTGAATGAATATCCTCGCAGACTTTTTAAAGTAGAGGAATATCTAAAAAATAAATTGGTAAATGAAATAGATTTTGCTGATGTTGAACATTTTCTACAAAAAGAAATTACACCAATAACTGATCTTCGTTCTGATAAAGAATATAGGTATCGGGTTTGCATAAACCTGATCCGAACTTTTTTGAATCAGTAAACTTTGCGAACGGTTGCTAATTAGAGTTCGTTCGTAAAGTTGATTCTTCAGAAAAAAGGGAAACTTGACTTATCTGGTAACTGCCGGAACAGGATGACAAAAACACTCAATTCTACAGAACTTAGAACCTTATAATAGCCTTTATCGGTTGTGAATATTCACCAAAAGAATTCATTCTTGACAAAAAAGATCACTCTCTACATTCAGCCATTTGAAATTGAGTATATATCAATTATCAATCTAGGTGCATTAAAGGAGAAAAGTGAAGATGAATATTTATGTAGGCAATCTGTCTTATAAGATGACCGATGACGATCTGGGAAAATTATTCAAGACTTTCGGTTCAGTGTCAGAAAGCAAAGTTATTACCGACAGAGATTCCGGACGTTCAAAGGGATTTGGTTTTGTTGAAATGCCAGATCAAGCAGAAGGTGAAGAAGCAATCAAACAACTCGATGGTAAAGAGATCGATGGGAGAAACATTAAAGTAAACGTTGCTAAACCCAGGGAAAACAAACCCCGTAGACGTCAGCGATATTAACAAACTGAATTCTTGATCTAATTATTTCCTTTCCGGAGAATTAAACTGTTTTCCGGAACGGTATCTGTAATTCTGAAAAAAATAACACATTAAGGATGAAAAATTGGCCAAAAAAAACTATCAGTATGAAAAACGTCAGAAAGAGATAGCAAAGAAGAAAAAGAAGGAAGAAAAACGCCTGAAAAAGCTAAATAAATCTTCAGCTACCGATAAAGAAAATTCAGAAATCAGCAGCGAAGATATAGAAAATGCTGAAACTGAAACAACAAATGAAGATATTTAGGTAAAATCTCCGCCGCAGAAATTACCTGTTTTCTGCAACAATAGTGTGCCATTGTCCCGGTAATTATTAAAAATAAAGTTTTTTATTATTTCTATTTTGACATTTGCCTTGAAAAGAGGTTTCGATAAGTTTCTATTCTTTCCATTATTCCTGTTCTCCGTTTCTCCATAAATCCCGGCGTAGCTGGCAACGAAGCCGGATTATTTCATACCATTAAATTAATTTCTGTTTGACAGTTAACTTTAAATTTGCAGTTTCGGTTTTGGCAATGAATAAAGAAATGAAACATTTGAGAGAAGAAGAAAAGGAATTGCTATAACTCATTTCAGGTTGCAGCCAAAAAAAATGTTAAGGATTATCAATGAAAAAATTAAAAGTATATATTGATACTTCTGTTATTGGTGGTTGTTTTGATAATGTTTTTAAGAAATGGTCTAACAAATTATTTGATGAATTTATCTCAGGAAAAAAGAAAGCAATAATTTCAGAAACCGTTCTTGAAGAACTCGAACAAGCACCAAAAGAAGTAAGAGAAAAATTAAAGGAGATTCCTGAAGGTTTCATAGAAAAAGTAAACTTAACCGAAGAGATAATAAATTTATCCGAGAAATATTTGAAACAAAAGATCGTTTCACCAAAATACAGGGATGATGCTTTACACATAGCAACTGCAACAATTATGGATGTAGATGTTATAGTCAGTTGGAATTTTAAACATATTGTAAATCTAAATTATATTAGAAGGTTCAATTCAATTAATATTCTTGAAGGATATAAAGTGCTGGAAATAAGAACACCACAGGAGGTAATAGATGAATAAGGAATTTGATTGTTTAAAAATGAAAGAAGAGATATATACTAAAATTTATTCAAAAACTAAGAATTTAAGTTTAAGAGAATATGTAGATTATATTAAACAAAATGTCAAAAAATCGCAAATGTGGCAGATATTGGAAAAAAGAAAACAAGCAAAATTAAATCATACAAATTGAATGAATCATCTAACAAACAAGATTATTTTCCTAAGAGGTTTCAGAAAGTTTCTATTTGACAGTTATCCTTCAAATTTTCAGTTTCGTTCTTATAGATTCACGAGAAGGAAAATTTATGCAGGTTGAAACGATAGGATGTAGTATAATGTAATCTCAAGAAATTATTGCAAAAAAATATCAAGTTTCCAGATTGTCATAAAAGAAGAAGGAGAGATTCTATATGCCGGAAATTAGTCGATTTTTTTGGAGCAAATTATGCATTTTGTGCGAAATGTAACATATTTAAAAAATTACAAATTAAGACTGACCTTTGAAAATAATATCATAAAAATAGTGAATTTCACAAACTTGTACAGGGATGCATTCATTAAGCACAATATGTTGTGCTAAATAAATGTTGAAAAAGAACAGATGAAAAAATGGAGGAATATTTGAAAACAAAAAAGATAGGTTTAGTAATATTAATTTTTGTTTTAATCAATTTTCTATCAGCAAAAGTCATTAACAGTTCTGAAAAAAAATTACCGACTTGGATTTATGAATCTCCAAAAGGAGATAAGTTTTTTTATTACAGTGGAATTGGTTCAAGCAAGAAAACATTGGAAGAAGCAAAACATATTGCTATCTCTGATGTAATTTCCGAAATTATTCAAGAAGGGAAAATTACAATTGATGGTTCAATCTATTCAAAATCAGGTGAATATGAAAATTATGAAGAAGTTAATACAGTAAATGAAATTGTAAAAGAAATCAATATAAAGGGTGAAACTCAGAAAATTGCAGGATTGAAGACTGAAGATATTTATTGGCAGGAAGAAGAAAATGGAAATGAATTAATTTATCGATATTGGATATTAATGCGATTACCAAAAAACATTAAGGACATAAACTTTCAAATAAATCAGACTTATGGTTTTGCACCTGTTTGGCGTTCAGCACTCATACCAGGTTGGGGTCAATTTTTCAAAAAGCAAACAAAAAAAGGTTATATTTTTCTTGGTTCGGAAACAGTGTTAGTTGGAGCTGCCTTATTTTCAAATTATTTAAGTATTCATTATAATGACAAAGCCAATAAAGAAATGAATATTACTACCAGAAAAGAATATATGGATTGGTCAGATTCTGCTGAAGCTATTGCAATTACAACCGGAATTGCAGCAGGAGTTGTTTATTTTTACAATGTTTTTGATTCCATTACTTCTAAAGGAGCAAAGAAGTATGCTGCAAATTCAAATCAAATAGAATTGTTTACAAATATAAATAAAGAAAACTTCTCAATCAGCTTATCAAAAAAATGGTAATTAAAAAATAAATTTGGAGGAATTTATGAAAAACAAAACTATCATTTATCTTTTGCTTGTTCTATTCGTAATGTTGTCTTGTTCAAAAGATGATGACCCTGTAACTACTGGAGATATTACCGGAATTGTCAGAAATTCAACTACATCTGAACTTATCAGCGGAGCAATGGTCTCCATTCCTAATATTTCTTCAACGCAGACAAATCTGGAAGGACGATTTACTTTTGAAGAACTTGCTCCTCAAACTTACGAAGTTCATATTATCAAAGAAGCATTCCACGATAATATCAGCAACATCACTGTTACCGTTGGGCAAACTACTCAGGCAGATGTTCAACTCTCTCCGATTTTACCGGAACTGGACGTCTCGGTTGAAATTCTTGATTTTGGAGAGACCTCTACATCATTAACTTTTTCAATTTCCAATACCGGTTATGGAGAGCTGACCTGGAATGTTTCCGAGCTAATTCCCTGGCTTTCTCTGGAGCAGAACTCTGGAACAGTAACTAACGAAATATCTTCAGTCACAGTGAACGTAGATCGAACAAATATGAATCCCGGTAATTACCAGGAAACTATTACAATTGGTTCAAATGGAGGTAGTGCAAATATATTAGTTAAGATGAGTATAGTTGGTCCTGTTCTTACAGTTAACAAGACCTACCTCAATTTTGGAACAGAAAACAGTATTGATAATTTTATCATCTCAAATACTGGAATAGGCGATTTGGATTGGCAGATTGGCGTAAATCAAACCTGGATTACAGTTTATCCGAATTCAGGATCAGTTGCCGGTGGTGGTCAAATCCTGGTGATTGTAGAGATAGATAGAAGTTCAATGACTCCCGGAAACAACTATTTTGGAACAATATCTATAATTTCAACAAATTCTACCGGTTCAGCAGAAATTACTGTAACAGCTACAGAACCTTCCTTGGATGAACCACTCTTAACTGCTTTCCCAACAAATCTGAATTTTGGTATTGTAACTACTGAAAAGACTTTGCATATCCAAAACAACGGAACAGGGCAATTAGATTGGGCTATTGATTATAATGAAGATTGGTTGCAGTTTAGTGAAACATCGGGAAATACGAATTCAGGTGAGACAGATGATATTATCGTGATTGTAGATAGAACCGGTTTGGGTGTTGGCAATTATTCCGACATCATTACGATCACATCGAATGGAGGTACAGAGACAGTAAACATCGATATGGAAGTAGAAGAGGAGCAGCCAATACTTTCAGTGAATACAAACTTGCTTGATTTTGGTGAAACAGAAGAGACTCTAACGTTTACAATCAGCAATACAGGAACAGGTGATCTTGAATGGGATCTTTCTGCAACTCAAGGATGGATAGCAGCAACTCCTATATCAGGAACTAACAACCAGACAATTACCGTCACAGTTGATAGAACAGGTTTAGATGAAAACACATATTATGGAAGTATCCTAATTATATCGAATGGTGGTGATGAAACAATAAGTATTTCGATGGAAGTTGTATCAAATATTCCTACCGAAGGATTGATTGCTGAATATCTTTTTACAAATGGTAGTGCTGAAGACACATCGGGAAATAATAATAACGGAATTAATAATGGAGCTATAGCAACAATAGATAGATTTGGAAATGATAATTATGCATTTGACTTTAATGGTTTGGATGATTATATTTCCCTAGGGTACAATACATTCACTGAAACAATGTTTCCTGAAGTTACATTATCCGTTTGGTTTAAAACAAATATTTACCATGATGGAAGAGTTTTTGATGGTGAAGGTGGTGCTTTTCCACTAGTAGAAGTTACTAATGATAATATAAGAACTGCGTTTTGGGATGGATATTCTGCAAATTGGTACTCTTTGCCTTTGGAAAATAATACTTGGACGAATATTTGTGTAACATATGCAAACGGTATAAGAAAAATTTATAAGAATGGTGAGCAATCTCATCAAAATAATCAATTCGGTGTTACTATAGATGATTTTTCAAGAGAATGGACAATAGGAACTACTTTTGGACATAGTGAATTCTTTAATGGCAAAATTGACGATATCCGAATTTATGATCGAGCTCTAACTGCAGATGAGATCATCGCATTATACCACGAAGGTGGTTGGGAAAGTAAATAGTTATGAATTACGAGTTAGGAATGAGTTATAAATCTGCAAATAGGAGGTAAACATGCAAACAACAGCTTTATGGAAAATGGAATTAATGAATAAAATATCTATAATACCGGAAGAAAGACTCAAAGAAGTAAGGACATTTATTGATTTTGTTTTAGCACAATCTAAAATGGATATTCTCAAACCCATAAATTTACGCGGGATTTGGAGAAACAAAGGTTTTGAAAAAATAACCTATTTAGAATCGGATCTAAAAGAAATGAGAAAAGAAATAAATGATTCGATATTAAACAGGAAATTTTGATATGAGATATCTATTGGATACAGTAACAGTTGTCCGGCATTTTACAGATATAGGAAAAATTGGGAAAAAAGCGTCTAAGATTCTTAATACAAAAGATAATAGTTTTATCATTTCAGTTATCAGTTTAATGGAAGTTCTGTATCTCTCTGAAAAGAAGCGAATCGCAATTAACTTAGCAGAAACATTAGAAGTGATCAATTCTTCTTCTCTTTATAGTATTATAGATCTAACCCCAGAGATTCTTGAAGTTGCTGAAACAATCAATTATTACGAACTGCATGATAGATTAATTCTTTCCACAGCAAAATGGCTGGGAATTCCACTTATTTCCAGTGATAGGAACTTTGAAACAGTAAAGGGAATTGAAGTGGTTTGGAACTGAGGATTCCTTGATTTTTCCCTGTTGATTTTAGAAGAAGAAATCCAAGCACTCTACCACGAAGGTGGTTGGGACGAATAAAAATCTAATTGATTTAGAAGATGAGCAGAAATGCTCGAAATTGACCTTGAAAAGGCTTCTTTCAGAGATTCTTCTTGCTTAGCCCTTTCAAGGTTTACCTGCCTTTGGCAAGGTTTCTTTCATAAACATCTATCGTTTTCCCACCCTGAAAGAGTCAAATGCAAGAGCGATTGAAAGAGACTTTTTCAGGGTTTTTCCTACTTGTCTTTTTCAATGTGGAATTTGGAAGCGACTCGGTTGCTTGTCATCAACACGGTTTATGCACTCCAGAACATCTATTTCATCGGACTATACTGTCTTTTCAACCACTGGCTCAATCCATCCAAACCGGGAAATAAAACCCTTTCCGTAACGTTTGCCTGATCCAGTTTATCGCGAATTTCCCATTTCAATTCTTTTGGAATTATTATCTTCTTCCAGATTTCAGGATAATTTTTCAGCCAATCATCCAACACTAATTGCGGATTGGAAGAAATAGAACAAAAAGCATACTGATTTATGAACCTGTCGTCCAGAGAAGGTGGTTCTATAAATATCACAAAATCCTTATCCGGCGATAAATTGGAAAATTCCTGGAAAGACCCGGCTGCGTTTAAAATCATATCAACCGTAAAAGCATTTGCTCCTTCTTTTTCCAATTCCATTTTCAGCTTGGAGGGAAGCATTTTATGAGCTTCAATATAATTTACAGCCCAGATTACACCATCGATATCGAATCTGTCGATATCTGCTGTGGCAAAATGCATTGCCACATACGGAGAATAAGTCCAATCTAAAATTCTGGTGGGCAGTCCGTGATGTTGAGCCACAGCCAGCCAGTTCCAGATGGAATCGTGCTCTACAACACTTCTGTGTGCATATTTAATAAAATTCCTGAGCAGATGATTTTCCATCTCTTCAAAATTTCCACCCAGACGTATCAGAGTTGTTTCCAATTTATAATCCGCATTGGAAAGCCCTCTGAAAGCAAATCTTGAACGAAACCTGCCAATTTCAGGATTCCAAGAATCTTCAAATAATTTATCCTGCAGCTCATTCCAGCTTTCTATTTTAAATTCATTTTTCATATTAACTCCATTTAAAAATTAGATTTTAAGGATAGACTTGACTCGTGATGAAATGCGAGTTGAGAACATCCGTTGTTTTCTTCACTTTTTCTAACTCACCCTCGGTCCCTCTCTTTAGCACAAGAGAGGGATGACTTCGTGTTTTTTTTCTTCCAATTTTTCTTATATTCCTTCTCTTTTTTTTAAGAGAAGGACACGCCTTCGTTATAACTACGGCGGTGCAGGCAGCAGGATGAGTTTAAAGAGAAATTTTGCTCGTTACGAAAGTCCTCTTTCGTAACACATTGTGTTCCCATCCGGCAGCTGCCGGATGGGAACAAGCTAAATCATAATTGGTCAGATTCCCAATCAAGTTGGGAATGACAGAAATGTATTGAGTGCTGTCATTCCCGCGGAAGCGGGAATCCACTTCAACTTAGCCGACAATGATTATGTTTATCTTTGCCAAAATAAATTGCCTGGATTTCCGAAATAATTGAAATGGCAATATCAGAAGGAGATTTTCCGCCTGTATTCAATCCAATTGGAGAGTATAAAATGTCCAGATCAATTTCTTTTTCAACATTTTCCAAAAGCTGAGTTTTCATTTCTCGTGCTTTAACTTTTGAAGCAATTACACCAATATATTTTGGCTGCAAATCAGATTCATAAATCTGGTTAAGAATCATAAAATCATACTTGTGAGAATGCGTGACAATCACAAAAAAACTATTTTTCCTAAAAGAATGACTCTTAAAAACATCTTCATATTTTTCAAAACAAATCTTCTGAACATCATCGAGTTTATCAAGTTCATTTTTTCTACAATCAATAATTAAAGTTTTATAATTCAAATTTTTCAGATGATAAATTAGAGATTTCCCAATATGACCTGCTCCAAAAATATACAAATTTGGGATTGAACCGATATATTCAAAAAAAAG
>JAUWNO010000424.1 GCA_030612605.1 Armatimonadota bacterium | reverse complement strand
ACTGCCCATCGAA
Organism: Armatimonadota bacterium; assembly: GCA_030612605.1. Taxonomy (GTDB): domain Bacteria; phylum Cloacimonadota; class Cloacimonadia; order Cloacimonadales; family TCS61; genus JABMPU01. The sequence continues at coordinate 2,387 of JAUWNO010000424.1, read as the reverse complement.
AACCTCGATTTCGTATTGGATTACGTCTTCATAAAAGACACGCTCTGCATAAACATCGTAAATACCGGCAGGTAGTTTGTATTCAAAATTGCCGATGCTGTCAGAAAAAGTGAATTCTCCCGGCTGGTTATTGATTTTGAGAAGCACATAATCCACCGGATCTCCGTTTATCGGATTGTATGTGTAACCCTCGATACCACCAAATGAAGGTGAATTATATTCATAAGGTCCGATATCGATGATTGCAGTTCCAGTATTATCTCCATCCCAAACTCTGTAATTATAATCCATATCGAACGGATAATAATAACCCAGAGTATCGAATCCCGCATCTATTGCCAAACTGCCTTCGATGAGATGAAAATCTCCGTTTTGAATATCTTCAAAAAGTGATTGTGCCTGCAGGGAATCCACCCAGATGTTGCCTCCACCATCAATTAATGGATATTCTAACTCAAAATCTATTATGCAGTTACGGAAGATGGGATTGCCACTAATTGGGAAATAGTTTATTTCTTCATTTTCTATAAAAACACAATTGTTGTATGTGACAGTACCACCACTTCCGATTGCATAATCATTATTAATAGTTAAGTTGTTTTGGCAGGATATATTTCTCCAGCTTACCTCTACACCAACATAATTACCGTTAAATGAAATATTATTACTAACCTCAAGATATCCTGGTAATCGAAAATTGCCGTCGTATGAAATATTATTATACACTTTTCCTGTGTTATGAATGCCTGAATATAAATCACACCCTTCAAAATAATTATCCGAAATCTCCACATAAGCATCATCTATATTAACACCATCATATCCATCGATAAAATGATTGCTTTTGATGTAAAGGGAATCGTCTGTTTCATCATTGCTCAAAATACCGGTAGAACAATTAACAAAATTATTTTTGAAAAAATAACCCGGTTTGTCCTCAACTGCACAAGTTATACCCACGCTATTATTGCCTGATATATTATTATAAATACAATATGGTGTGTTTGCTATGATTCTATAATTGCCAATACATTCATTTTTGGCGATCAGGGCAGGTTGAAAATTTTCATACGGTTTTCTAACCTGAATATTTACTTGCCATAAACTATTTTGAACAAAATAATTAATATTATTATCATAACAAAAAGAGTTTTTAATAATACTTATTTCTTTTGTTCCAAATGAACCAATAACACCTGAAGCATTATTTATAAACAGATTTTTTTCTGAAATCATTAAACCATTATAAAAAGATATTGCACCTACCGCTACTCTTCCAAGATATATGCCAATTGCACACGAATATTCAAACTTGCAGTGATAGAATACACACATTTCTGCTTGTTCGGTAATATATATCGTTCCCCAACAAAAGTCGGGATCATCCTGCATTCTGGTGAAGATTATACTGTCTTGTTCAGTTCCTTCAGCAATTATCCTGCCATCAACCTGGATGAATTTAGCAACAGAAACACCACCATACAACCAGAAATTCTGGTCGAATTCTTGCCAGCTTGTACAGGATGCTCCGCTTACTTTTACTTCTGTACCTGGCAAAATAGTTAGTGTTACATCATCATCTACGTATAATATTTCAGTTACAAGATATGGATTATTATCAGGACTCCAGGTTGTGTCTTCAGTGAGGTGGCCACCTACTTCAATTGAAAGGAGAAAGGTAAAAGGAGAAAAGAAAATGAGCCAGATAAAAAGAGGAACCCGGATCATGCGTAAAATAGTAAGAGAATTCGGTATGTATTTTATCATTTGAACCTGCGAATTAAAAATACACTGGTGAGTAGATATGCAAACATCAAAGTTCCGAATTCAATTATGAATAGTTTGTCATCGATTTGAATCTTCAGATAATCAAAATGTATTGCTGCGAAATATATGCCAAAATTTAATCCTGTTGGAATGATACTCAAAACAAAAGAATTCAAAAAAAACCTCTTTGCTCTTGATCCCTGTTTTCCACCCGATATGCGAAAAACTTTCCAAAATTGATCTCTCTTAATTTCAAAATGTATCCTCATAAAAATCACAAAGAAAATGAGAAAAACAATCATCATGCCATTTGCAATTAAATATATGAAATTGATAAAATTAATACTTGGTTGAACATTATCTGCTTCAATTTGAACTTCTTCCCAAAATTTATTATCATAATTTATCTCTGCTGCTTTATCGTATTCTTTAATGATTCTCCAAATTTTTTCTTTTTCGGATTTATGAAAAAACTCTCCTTTCAGATAGATTTTCATAACATTGGGAAGTGTGTATCTTTTCAGAATTTCAGAAGATTCAGAAAGTTGATATTCAGCAATCAGGCGTTCTGAAATTTCTGTTTGTTCTTCAATTTGCAAGCTGTCAATCCAAAGAAAAGA
>JAUWNO010000560.1 GCA_030612605.1 Armatimonadota bacterium | reverse complement strand
TCATAGGCAATACCATTAAGAACATCAACTGTCTCGCTATCATCTTCCGGACTTAAAATACCTTTCAGGTCTATCCAACCAATTACTTGACCGGTTAGTGGATCAATCCTGGCGATAAGTTCTGTCAGCCATATGTTGGCATAGATCTCCCCTTGGATATATTCTAATTCATTGATTCTGGTCACGGGAATATTGTTTGCAGAAACTTCAATCTGGCTGATTTCCTCAAAAGTCTCAGGATTTAAGAAATGTAATGTTGAGGTACCATCACTCATGATTAAATGCTTACCATCATAGGTAATGCCCCAGCCTTCATCCGGATAATTAAACTCTTGTAGTAATTTAAAACTGGATTTATCGTAGACAAGCCCGATATGAGATTGCCAGGTTAATTGGATAATCTTATCCCCATAGATGGTGACCCCTTCGCCAAAAAATTGAGGCAGCAGTTCACAAATTTGTAAGATTTCTCCGGTTTCTAATTTCACTCTACGCAAGTTGGAATATCCACGAAGACCCGTTCCTTCATATAAAACACCATCTTCAAATATCAATCCTTCCGTGAAAGCACTTCTATCATGAGGATAAGTATTGATAACCTTATAGGTAGAAACCGGAATAACATTAGAAATAGCGGAAGCTTCTAGATTCGAGTAATGATAAATAAAAAATGCTCCGGTTAATGCCAAGAGTCCGATAACAAATATTTTGAAAAATCGATTCATAATAATTCCCTAGTAGCATTATAATATTTTCCTACAATTCTTTGGGCATGATTAATTTCAAAAATAGGTCTATTTTCATCATATAATTTTCTAATGAGTTTAGCACTAATTTTTCCTAGAGTTTTTTCATTTTCCATGATATCTACCTTCTATGTAACAAATATGGGTTATCACCCCATATTGTATACATAATTAGTCGATATTTCAACCTAATATCATATCCAAATAACGTTTATAATAGAAAATGGGAAGTGTTGCTATCTATTTAATAAGACAAATGAACCGTCCCCTTATCTTTTTTACCCATCAAAATTTAACAGTGTCTCAAGTTTTTTAAGTATTTCCAAAACCACAGCCTCAGGTACTTTATCACAGAATTCAGCACTCCTAATTTTCCAATCAAGGCTTTTCACCTGGTCTGATAAAGCAACACCTGTTACCTTTAATTCGGATGGGATAATGACTTCAAAAGGATATCCTTTTATTTGATTGGTTATCGGGCATAATAAGGCCAGGCCAACTTTACCATTATAAGCTTTTGGCGAAAGAACTATTGCAGGACGTCTTTCGGATTGTTCATGACCGGCTTGAGGCTGTATATCTATCCAAACCACATCACCTCTATGTGGAATAAAATTGCTTGCCATCACCAGATTTCTTTTCCAACCGGTGCTCCGGTATCAAATTCTCCGTGAAAATTGTTTTTAGAGACGCCTTCTAAAAGTTTTTCGAGCGAATATTCCTTTTCGCCAATTGGCGTAATAATGATACTACCCTTATCGATAGATAAATCAACCAATTTATTTAGCTTCAGGTTTGCATCCAATGCAATTAATTTGGGAATTCGTAATGCCAGACTGTTACCCCATTTTTTAATCTTAGTT
>JAUWNO010000370.1 GCA_030612605.1 Armatimonadota bacterium | reverse complement strand
CCAAATTAAATCTAAAGGGAATTTCGCATCAATAGAAATGGAAAATGAATCATTTTTTTCCGATCTTCCGGGTGCACCTTCTATTCCGCTGAATTCTCATTTTTTTCAAATTCCGAATGGGAGAAAAATCAGCTCTGTGAGAATAATCCCTCAAAATATAAAAACTCAAATTCTGGAAAAAAAAATATTCCCGATTCAAAAACAGTATCCCTTAAATTATGAAGAAGAAATTCTATTTAATTCACCTAAACCTGTATTTTATGATTCAGATAAATTTCCTGTAAATCTTGTTTATAACTTTGGAGCAGGACAGCTTGGAAATCATAAAATTGGTTATATTTCTTTTTACAGCTTTGAATACTTTCCGGCAGAGGATAAAATTGAAATTCCGGAAAGTTTCATAATTGAAATTGAATTAGAAGATTCATCGCAATCTGAGACTCTCCCTGATAATTTCGCTGTTTCCAAAATTTTAGAATCTATGAAAATTAATCAAAAAACCAGCAGAGATTTCACAATAAAGTATCTGCTTATTACTCCAGATATATTTCTCGATGAATATAACGATTTGTTGGATTGGCGAAAAATACAGGGTTTAGAAACCTTCGTGGAAACAGTGGAAAACATTGAAAACAATTTTACCGGAATCGATCTTCAGAAAAAAATAAGAAATTTTATTATCAATATGTATGAAACATATGAAATTTCTTTTGTAACTCTTGGTGCTGACATTGATTTACTTCCTGACAGGAAAGTTTTTGCATTTGATTGTGGCATCGGACTTTTTACTGACGAGAATGATATTCCATCTGATATGTATTACTCTTGTTTAGATGGAAACTGGGATGCAAATGAAAATGGAATATATGGTGAAGAGGACGATGAAACGGATTTTTTCCCGGAAGTTTTTGTGGGCCGAATTCCTGCGAACAATGAAGATGAAGTGACAAATTACATCCTCAGATTAATAGATTACGAATCCGGCATTCATCCAAATTATCATAAAGCTGCCGGCTTTTCTCAAGAACTCTGGCCCGGAGCAAATAGTCAGGTTTGCCAACAGTATATTTACGAAAATTATTTCCCGGAATATTATGATATTTCTTTTATTTATGGAGCAGAAAACACTCAAGCAAACGCTTATGCTATCTTAAATAACAACCAGAATTTTATTCAACACACAGGTCATGCAGGAAAAAATTCTCTTTCCTTAGAAGACGGACGCATCAAAATATCTAATCTTAACCTTCTGAATAATGACTGGGGCGGAATGCTTTATTCAATCGGTTGCTTTTCTGCAGCTTTCGATTATGAAACTATCGGTGAATTGCTGGTCGTATCTATCGATAAAGGTCTTCTGGGATATGTCGGAAATTCCCGTTATGGTTGGGGAGCACCTTCTGCACCCGGATTCGGGTTTTCAGAATTCTATCAAAAAGAATTTTTCAAGACTGTTTTCTGGGAAAATAAGACTACTTTATCCGAAATTAATGCTCTTCAAAAAATCCCTTTCATTCCTTACTTTGGTGGCACTTCAGTTTACAAATGGGTTGCCTATGAACTCAACTCTCTTGGAGATGCTTATCTTAATTTCTTCCTTCAAAATCCTGAAGAATTCGATTTTTCCATTACTGCTTTAGATTCAATTTATATTAACGTTTCAAACGATGGAATTCCCACCGAAAACGTAGTCATTACAAAAGCTGAAGAACAGGCCCGAACCGATGTAAATGGAAATGCCTGTTTGTTTAATAATGGGTTAGATGAAACAATTTATCTGTATAAATATGGTTATAAAATCCAAAGTATCCAAAGTTCCCAAATTATTAATTATCTGTATATTGGAAATATTTCCGGTAGCGAGGAAGTTTATTATCTGCAAGATGATAATTTAACGATTAATTCAACTTTCTTCAACCCGACTTTTATGGTTTGCGATTTTTATGTGGAATATGAATGGAATGAAAATGAAATCAATATTATTACATATGAAAATCCTAATCATATTATTGCTTTTTCTTGTGCTGAACTTTCCCCGATTGATATTCATATAAAATCTATTGATGAATCTTTTCAAATGGAAAATGAAAAAGAAATTTATATTTGGGAAAAAATTTATGACAACACAACCGACACTTTGCTCGCTCAAGCTGGATTTGTTGTAAAGATAAAATCGCCGGAACTGACCTTAAATTCTCTGGATTATGAGATATACAACGTAATTCCCGGAGCTGAAATTCCCATATCTTTCGAAATAGAAAATACAGGTTCTGTGGATGCTGCAGGTCTTACTTGCAATTTTAGTTCAGAATCGGATTTTATTACTTTTGCAGATTCCACTTATTCGATGTATTTACTGATGATGCCCGGTCAAACAGAAGAACTTGGAAACATTATCAATATTTCTGATGATGCACCGGAAGATTTCCTGGTAGAATTTAATATCGAGCTGATTACTTCCAATTCGGAACAGAATTATGTCTTTCCAAAAATTGTTTTAATTTCTTCCGGTAATATCAGTTTCTTTGAAGATTTTGAGAATGGTCTGAATTGGAATTGTTCTTCCGCATGGCAAACAGTTGATACATATTCATATAGCGAAGATTATTCGCTTTCCTGCAGACCGCAAAATATCGGATTTTATACAGCCGAATCTCCGGATTTTGTTTATCTGCCGGATACTGAGCTTTCATTCTGGTATAAATATAAGATGCCGATGTATGGTTGTGATGGTATTTATTTCATAATGAATTATGAAGGAAACGCTGACACTTTACTGTTTATCGGTGCTGGCGGAGCACTTCCTTCCAGAGAACCAAATTTATAC
>JAUWNO010000470.1 GCA_030612605.1 Armatimonadota bacterium | reverse complement strand
AATTTTTATCAGGATGTGATTTTAAAAGAATTAATGCCCAATAAAAGTTTTGCAGAGCATTTCCGATTTCGTTCAAATCCTCATTTTTGAGACCATTCTTGATATATTGAATAACTTTATTTTTTCTTCCTTCAAATATCTTTTCCTTTTCTGAAATTCTGATATATCTATAAACTTTATATTTTCCTGATTTAAGAACTTCAGTTGATCTTTGAGCATTATTCAGAATCGATGAGGAATAAGTTTCTATAGTTTTCTTTACATATTCATGAACATTTCCATCTATTTCTTCTTCACCCACAACCAGATCTACTTTTACATTTTCGGAAATTAGAGAAATGAGATTTGCTAAAGCTTTTTTATCTGCAACTTCATAATCTTTATCTTCTCCGAATCCGACAAGATATTCTTTGTTATTGGATATATCGCTTATCTCGATTTCTTGTGCATAACAAATTGTAAAAGAAACGGTTAACATCGATAATAAAATAAAATGAATAATAAATTTCAAAATTAAACCTCCTCAAGAAATACAGTTTAATTTTACTCAATAACTTAATTTCCAATAAACTATTTATTTGTCAAATATTTCTTTCTTAGATTCCCGCTTTCGCGGGAATGACACTACGAGTCTGCTTGTTCCCACGCTCCCGCGTGGGAACACATCTTACTACGCTCCGCGTGAAAAAAACTAAACCATCAGACCTGACTCGCAACGACTTGTCTGGACGTAATAAAATGAAGACTGAAAAGCGAGTCGGGAATGATGAAACTCTCAATACAACCCGACTTATCACAAGATGAAAAATCACTTGTGACAAGTCTCCTCCACAAGACTTGGCATAAGCCCGAAGGGTTATGTGTTAAGTCGATTCAATACAAAATTCTTCCAACCTTCCGAATCTTCTTAAAACGAAAAAATTGCAAGAAGGCTTCGTAATGTGATTTCGCCTTTCCGAAGCTTCTCTCAAAGGAACTCTTTCAGCCAAGATTCGGAAAGTTTGTCCAATCAAACCTGACTAGTGGCGACTTGTCCGGGCGTAATAAAATGAAGACTGAAGCACGAGTTGGGAATGATGAAGTTTAACTAAATGATTTAATTCTATCTTCGATTAGATTTCTAATCTCATTTAATCTATCTTCTGTTTCAGCTTCAAAGCGTAAAACTAAAACAGGTGTTGTATTAGATGCTCTGCAAAGTCCCCAGCCATCATCAAAAGTTATTCTCATTCCATCGATAGAATTTACATTATAACCTTCTTTGATAAATGAATTCCGCACCTTTTCCACAAGTTTAAATTTTTCTTCATCTGTACTTTGAATGTGAAGTTCCGGAGTGTTATACATTTTTGGCTGGTCGGAAAGGAATTCACTGACAGGTTTATCAGTTTTGCTCATAATTTCTACAAAGCGGCAGCAAACATAAATAGCATCATCAAAGCCCAGAAATCTATCCTTCAAAAAAACATGACCAGACATTTCACCACTGACTTTAATCCCTTCCTCAAACATTTTATTTTTGATGTTCGCATGACCGGTCTTGTACATAATGGGAATTCCATTATACTTTTTTATATCATCAAAAAGATTTTTAGAGCATTTTACATCTGCAATTATTTTTTCACCCGGATTATCTTTCAGAAAATCACGCACAATTATATTTAGGATCTGGTCACCAAAAAGCATTTTACCTTTCTCATCCACAACCCCGATCCTGTCACCATCTCCATCCAAACCAAGCCCAACTTCTGCTCCGGTTTCTTTGACAGTTTCAATTAATTTTGTAAGATATTTTTCCACTGTCGGGGCAGGATGATGATTAGGGAAGTTTCCGTCAGGTTCGCAAAATAGCTCATATACATCGCAATTCAAGCTGCGGAGAATATCCGGCAGATAAATTCCTCCAACTCCATTTCCAGCATCGATTACTACTTTAACGGGTCTTTCCAATTTGATATTTTGAACAATGTAATCTTTGTATTTTTGATCCATCTCAGCATTAGAAGTCAACTTTCCTTTTCCTTTTTCAAAATCTCCGGATTGAATAATTTTCATAATATCCTGAATTTGCTCTCCAAAAACACTCAGCAAACCTAAATTCAATTTTATGCCATTATATTCAGAGGGATTAT
>JAUWNO010000263.1 GCA_030612605.1 Armatimonadota bacterium | reverse complement strand
AGAAGGACGCTTGTAATGTATTTAAAATCTATTATCACATTACCGATATTCTTTTTAATTAACTCATTTGAAATTTCTACTGTTTTTTCTGGGATAGTAATTTGAAATGATAATATTGCAATTAAACAAAGAAGTGCAATCGTATAATAATTCCGCCTTTGAATATATGTTTTTAAATTTTCAAAGGTATCTTTATAATGATCATAATATATTTCAACGCTTTTGTCTTCCATTACTTTTTTATGCTTCCTCTAATGCCTTTAATATTGAATCACGAGTAAAACTCATTGCCCATGATGCACCGGAGCCAATTAATTCATCTGGAGATGTATAACTTCTATCAATTTTAACGGCAACAAGTTTATTTCTATTCTCTTTACTTTTTGCTATTTCAAAATTGAGCCAGTTTCTATATCCGATTTCTTTATAATCCTTATGCAAGGAATTAGCATATCGTCCAACAATTACCAATGTATAAGTAGCTTGATTAATTTTTCTTGTTAATGCCGCTTTTATTGTTGGTATATCCCATGATTGAATTTCCTTTGATGATAAATCACTAAAATAAAAGTCAAAGTCAGGATTTGCATCCCAGGCTTCAAGTAAATACTTATAATGTTTGTCATTTTCGTAGTCAAAACTTACGAATACTTTTTTCTTTGCCATTATTTTATCCTCCTTTTTAATTAATATTTTTCACATGTTTCACTTCTGTTTGCAGATACAAATATAGTTGAATCGGAAACTTCTAATTCACCAGTTGTAGCATTATGTTCCTTACACAAAGGTATTATATACCATTTCATGTCTGATGTAGTTTTTTGAACATGGGCTCCGACTAAATTTGTTTGTTGCATACAGCCATATGCAGAACAATAGGTTGCTTTCTTTCCACTAAAATTTTCCCAGTGTTTTAACCAACTGCCACACTTACAAAGATTATCAGTAGTGCCATTGATGTTTTTTACTTTTGTCATAATTATTCCTCCTATATTTTAAATGTTAAGATTTCTCTTGCCTTGCAGCCAACTTGTAGATAAATTCATTGTGTTTAGCCTTCCAATTTGGGTGTATAAACACCATTGTGTTTATTTCTCATTTATAATAACCATAAAAATATTAATTTCTTTTCGGTATCGTTTATTATTTTTTCTCATAACAATCCTTTTTTTCTTAATTACAAAAAATAAATAATTAAAGTTTAGGTCAAGTTTATTAATTTCATGTTTTAAATGATTAGGCATAACATAAAGCTCGCTTTGGGCTTGTAGGACAATTTAGGGACCCCAAAATTAAATCAACAAATCTCCAAACCATAAATCAAAAAATAAAATCCAAATAACAAATAACAAATAAATCACAAATTACAAATTACAAATAACAAATAAATCACCAAATCTCCAAATTAACAAATCACCAAATACATTAATGGAGTTCCAATATCACCTTTATCATATAAAAAGGTAAAAAATAAATAACTGTATTCTCGAATTTTCTTGAATCATAATAATTACTTGAAAATACAAATGCGATTTCGGGTTTATATTTTTTAATGAAACTAACTAAAGACTTTTGTAAAGTTGATTTTGATATATTTGATTTTATTTCAACAGGAATAACTTTCGAGTTAATTTCCAAAATAAAATCTACTTCTGCTTTCGATTTTGTACGCCAATATTTTATTTCGAGCTCTCCTTTTGTAATCTCAGAAAAAACAAAATTCTCAAATAAAGCTCCTTTATCCGGTCGTAATGAAATATCCTGAAAATTCTGTATGATTGAATTCCGAAAACCGGTATCTGAAAAAAAGATTTTTTTAGACTTGCTTATTTCTAAAAGTTTATTTGAAAAATATGGGTTTATCAGACTGATAATATATGTTTTTTCTAAGATATTTAATAGTTGCCTGGTTTTCTTAATATGAACTCCGATAAAGTTTGATAATTCATCCATCTGAATCGGATTCGATATTTTCAAAGCAAGATATTTTGCTAATTTCTCGATTTTAAAATCATCTGAAAGATTTAAAATGTCCCGGATCTCTTTTAATAAATATGTTGAAAAAATATTCTTTAAAACAATTTGTTTTTCCTCGAAATCTTCAGCAATCGAAGCTCTCGGGAAACCACCAAAAATAATGAATTCATCTACGAATCTGGAAAATCTGATTCTAATAGTTGAAGATAATTCGGGCAAAGATTCCTTTTTTGAAGCAATTGTTTGCTGAACTTGATTTATTAATTTCTTTAAAATATTTTGATAACCTTCTTCATCTCTGAAAGATAAAAACTCGTAAAAACTAAATGGGTGAAGCTGAAATTGGAATATTCTGCCCACTAAAAATTTCGTGGCTTGTTTTGTAAGATCCAATGAAGAAGAACCGGAAATGATTATCTTTTTGTTCGGAACTGTATCAAATAAAAATTTTAATTTTTGACCACCTTCTCTGGCATATTGAAATTCATCGATTATCAATATATCATATTTAGAGAGGAATAATTTTGAAAATGAATTAATATCTTCCTGAAACATTGTGAGAATTTCTCTGTCTTCAAATGTTATAAAATTGCAATCGGGTCGTTTCTCAAACAGATTCTTCAGAAGTGTAGTTTTTCCAACCTGTCTTGCACCCAGAAGTGCTATAATTTCCGGTGTATGAAGATATGATTCAAATTTTTTTTCTAAATCTCTGCTAACATACATTTTTTATCCCTGCTATTATGAAAAAACTTTTAATTTCAGCAGGGTTATTTTGTCAAGTTTAATTTTGTAACATAAAGCTCTGCTTTGTGGTTTCTCAAACCAGAGGTGAAAGTTACATATCAAAATAATCTCTCGCTTTCTTTATATCTTTCTGGATTTCTTTTATAAGCTCAAGTTTCGAAGAAAATCGTTTTTCTTCTCTTATTTTTTTATGAAAGAAAACTTCTACTTTCTTATTATAAAGGTTTCCGGAAAAATCTAAAATATGAGTTTCAACTTCTTTAATTCCCGTATTTTTCAGAGTTGGACTGTAACCGATATTCGTTAGGCCAAAATATTTATTAGCTTCAACAACAATTTCGCAAATATAAACTCCGATGGCAGGAATTAATTTATTTGCATCATGAGGATGAATGTTTATAGTTGGAAACCCAATTTTTTCACCGATTTTATGACCTGTAATAACTTCACCGGAAATCGAATACAATCTGCCAAGACATTTTGCTGCATCCTGAATATCGCCTTCACGAATAAAATCCCGGATGAGACTGCTGCTGATAATGCGATTATTGATTTTGAACGCTTCAATAATATCTACTTTATAACCAAATTTATCTTCGTTTATTTTCAGGAATTGATAATCACCTTCTCGAAACCTGCCGAAATGCGTATCATATCCAACTACTATTTCTCTTGCTTTTATTTCTCCAATAATGATATTTTTTAAAAATTCTTCAGCAGAAAGTTTAGCCATCTTTTCATCGAAATTCAGATAAAAAATGCAATCGATTCCGAATTTTTTCAGGAGTTCTTCTTTTTTGTCTTTTTCCGTGAGAAGATAGGGAAAGGTCTTTCGATGAATGGTTTCCAGAGGATGATGATAATATGTTAAAATAATGGCTTCACCGTTTGCCAGTTCAGCCCGTTTTTTCAGTTCTTTGAAAAGAGATTGATGTCCGAGATGAACACCATCAAAAGTTCCCATTGTCAAAACAGGATAATTAAACTTGCATTCTTGTTTTTTCAGGAAAGTCATATTAATACCATTTTGGGTTTTAAAATATTATTTGAAATTTCTGCAAATCCAAGACAATTTTTTTCTTCATCAAGAACCATAATTTCATTTTGGTTTATTTCGGCAACTGCAAGAAATCTACCGTTTTGGAAACTTACGATTTCTTCTTTCTTAAGATTGATCATGGGAAAATCAGGCAAAATATATGCGATGGAATGGAGAT